>DIME01000002.1:1396-2520 GCA_002425405.1 Candidatus Accumulibacter vicinus | reverse complement strand
CTGTGGATCGAGCGCGGCAAGGTTTCCGAGGAGGGGCTGGTCAGCGTCGATACCACTTCCTGTACCGGCATGTGCGACCAGGGGCCGGCGCTGCTGGTCAATGGGCGGGCGCTGACACGCTTGTCAGCCGAGCGCATCGACCGTATCAGCGAACTGATCCGGGCCGAGGTGCCATTGGCCGACTGGCCAGGGGAATACTTCCGGGTCGACGACAATCTGCGTCGCCGCGATGCCTTGCTGAACGTCTGCTGGCCAGCCGGAGAAGCGATTCGGGCGGCGATTGCGCGCGGCGCCGAGGCGATGCTTGCGGAAATGAAGGCTTCCAATCTGCGCGGACGCGGGGGAGCCGGTTTCACCACCCAGATCAAGTGGGAGTCGGCACGCCGGGCGGAAGGCCAGGGCGAGCACCCCGGTCGCTACGTGGTCTGCAATGCCGACGAAGGCGAACCCGGCACCTTCAAGGATCGCGTGCTGCTCTCCAGCTATGCCGACCTGGTTTTCGACGGCATGAGTGTCGCGGGTTTGACGATCGGTGCCGGCAAGGGCCTGCTCTACCTGCGCGGCGAATATGCGTACCTGCTGCCGGCGTTGCGTGCAAATCTCGCGCGGCGCCGACAGAGCGGCCTCCTGGGAAAGTCGCTGTGTGGCCAGGCGGGTCGTGACTTCGAGATCGACATTCACCTCGGCGCTGGCGCCTATGTCTGCGGCGAGGAATCGGCGCTGCTCGAATCGCTCGAAGGCAAGCGCGGCGTGCCGCGGATTCGCCCGCCTTTTCCGGTCAGCGTCGGTTATCGAGGGCAGCCGACAGTGGTGAACAACGTCGAGACGCTGTGCAAGGCGGCGCTGATCGCGGTCCATGGGGGCGCCTGGTTCGCCGGTCTGGGCACCAAGCAGTCGACTGGCACCAAGCTCCTGTCAATCTCGGGCGATGTCGAAACGCCGGGAATCTACGAGTACCCCTTCGGCGTTTCGGTGGCGCAGGTGCTCAAGGACTGCGGCGCCGGCAACGCACAGGCGGTGCAGGTCAGCGGGCCTTCGGGAATCTGCCTCGGGATGCACGAGTTTTCCCGCCATATTGCTTTCGAGGATGTGCCTACGGCAGGCGCTTTCATGGTTTTCGGCGC
>DIME01000002.1:0-1023 GCA_002425405.1 Candidatus Accumulibacter vicinus | reverse complement strand
CGCGTAGGCACCGCGCTGGTCGCCAACTGCATGGACAAGATCGCCGACGGGCGTGGCTCGCAGTACGACATCAACGAGATCTTCAAAATCCATCGCCTGCTGCATGCCGCCAGCCATTGCGGGCTCGGTCAGTCGGCGTGCAATCCCTTGTTCGATACGCTCAACAAGTTTCGCCCGGCGTATGAGCGACGTCTGCGCTCGCTCGATTTCGTGCCGGCTTTCGACCTCGACCAGGCGCTCGACGCGGCTCGCCAGATGACCGGGCGCGACGATGTGGCGGCGCACTTCGGTCTTGCCGCCCGAATGACGGGATATGCGCCATGAAAATGCCCAGTATTCTGCTCGACGGTCTGCCGGTGCCTTTCGAGGACGGACAGACGATCATGGACGCGGCGATGGCTGCCGAGGTTTTCATTCCACACCTCTGTCATCATCCCGGGTTCAAGCCGCAAGGCAGTTGCAAGCTATGTACGGTGAAGGCCAACGGCCGTTACGTGTCGTCGTGCACGATGCCGGCGAAGGATGGCATGGAGGTCGAGAACAATTCTCCGGATCTCAACGACAAACGGCGAACGATGCTGC
Organism: Candidatus Accumulibacter vicinus; assembly: GCA_002425405.1. Lineage (GTDB taxonomy): Bacteria > Pseudomonadota > Gammaproteobacteria > Burkholderiales > Rhodocyclaceae > Accumulibacter > Accumulibacter vicinus. Next base: position 441 of record DIME01000002.1, on the reverse strand, counting down.
AGATGCTGTTCGTTGAAGGCAATCATTTCTGTCCCTCGTGCGAACAGAGCGGCAACTGCATGCTGCAGGCACTGGCCTACGAACTTGAAATGCTGTCGCCGCATTTCAACCAGTTCTATCCAAACCGGCCGCTCGATGCTTCGCACCCCGATCTGCTGCTCGACTTCAATCGCTGCATTCTCTGTGAGCTGTGCGTGCGCGCCAGCCGTGACGTCGATGGCAAGAATGTCTTTGCCCTCTCCGGGCGGGGCTTGACCAAGCACCTGATCGTCAATGCCGAGTCCGGGCGGCTCGCCGACACCGATTTTTCCCTGGCCGACAAGGCGGCGCATGTCTGCCCGGTCGGGGTGATCATCGAGAAACGCAAGGGCTTCGCGATCCCGATCGGCAAGCGCCGCTACGATGTCGAACCGATCGGCATGCAGGTCGAGCGCCTGGCCA
>DIME01000132.1:897-19094 GCA_002425405.1 Candidatus Accumulibacter vicinus | reverse complement strand
TGGTCAGGAAGGCATCGATGCCGCCACTTTTGAGGCGGCTGTCGCGCACCGTCTGCACCAGTGGCGTCGCGCGTTCACGAATGCCCTGTCGTTCGGAAGGGGTGAAACGCGCCAGAGGGATCAGTTGCTCGATGACCTGGGCTTCATCGATTCGGTGATATTCGCGCAGACGCTGGCGTAGTAGATGGGTAGTAGCGCGCATGCTGCCTTCCAGTCGGTTCGGCGTCGACACCAGGTGTCGCGCGGGGTTTTCGAAACGTCCGCCAAAGGGGGCGGACGCTTGCCTGTGGTCTGCCGGTGCTGCAGGATTACTTCATTACTTCTTCACGTAGTCGTACTTGCCATCCTTCCACTGGTAGACGACAAAGGCCGGCGCCGAACTGTTTCCCTTGGCGTCGAACGACAGTTTGCCGATGACGGTGTCGAAGCTGCCGCTGCGCAGCGTTTTCTCGATGTCGGCGAACTTGGTGCTCTTGGCCTTGGTCGCGGCCTGGTCGAAGAGCTGGAAAGCGGCGTAGGCGTAGAGGACGTAGCCTTCCGGTTCGATCTTGGCATCGTGGAACTTCTTGACCACGGCGGCGGCGCTCGGGTTCTTGCGCGCATCCGGACCGAAGGTGAACAGCACGTTGTTGGCCTCGGGGCCGGCGGCGGTCGCGAGTTCGGTGTTGGACATGGTGTCGCCGCCCATCACCGTCAGTTTCAGGCCGGCCTGTTGCGCCTGCCGCAGAATCAGCGCCACTTCGGTGTGGTAACCGCCGTAGGACATGACTTCGACGCCGGCGGATTTGAGCTTGCTGACCAGCCCGGAATAGTCCTTTTCCCCGGCGGTGATCGATTCGCGCAGGGCCGGCTTGACACCCTTGGCTTCCATCGCCTTGGCGACTTCGTCGGCGAGACCCTTGCCGTAGGCACTCTTGTCGTCAACCACGGCAATCTTCCTGCCCTTGAACTTCTCGGCGAGGTAGGCCCCGGCCACCTGGCCCTGCTGGTCGTCACGACCGGCAATGGCGAAAATGTTCTTGAGGCCGCGGTCGGTGACCTTGGGGTTGGTCGACACGGTCACCACCGGGATGTTGGCCTCGACGTACACTTCGGACGCCGGGATCGTCGATGACGAGCACCAGTGGCCGTGCATGAAGATGATCTTCTTGTTCACCATCTGGTTGGCGACGGCAACGGCCTGTTTCGGATCACAGGCGTCGTCGCCGATTTCCAGCTTCAGTTTTTCACCAACGACGCCGCCCTTGGCGTTGATGTCGGTGATCGCCATCTCGGCGCCCTTCCGGATCTGGTCACCCGCCGAGGCGTACTGACCGGTCATCGGTCCGGCGATGGCCACCAGGTGATCGGCGTAGACATTGCTGACCGCGAGGGAGAGCAGGCTGCAGCCGGTCGCCAGGATCTGTTTGTTCATTGGTTTCCTCCTTTGCTACGTTGGTCTATAAGGTAACTGACAAGTGACGCACCCGCATCGAGCACATGCGCCCGAGTGAGTTCTGCCGCCGCGTCGGGATCCCGGCGGACGAACGCGTCGAGGATCTCGGCGTGTTCGCGCAGGGTGTTGGGCATTCCAGTGGCCATCGACAAGAGCGCGCGCACGTAACGTTCGACCTTGTTGTACAGCGAACGGATTTCGGCGATCAGGATCGGTCGTCCGGCGGCCGTGTAGAGCGTCGAATGGAACAGCCAGTTCAACTCGCCCCAGCGACCGGCGTCGCTGGCCTGGTCGAATTCGTCGAGATGCCGGCGTGCCTGTTCAATCGCCTGGTCGCTGATCAGCGGCGCCGAGAGGCGCGCTGCGCGGGCTTCGAGCATCGCCCGGATTTCCATGTACTCGTCGATCTCGGCTGCCGACAGCGAGGCCACCACGGCGCCGCGGTGGCGCAGGAAGGTCACCAGGCCTTTGGCTTCGAGGTGCTTGAGTGCTTCGCGAACGGGGATCTTGCTGACGTGAAAATGCGCTGCGATCTCGTCCTGCCGGAGCAACTCGCCGGCTGGCAGCAGGCCGTCGACAATGGCCTTCTTGAGCGTTTGCGCGACGTGATCCGACGCGCTGAGGCGGGGCATCTTCTGGGCGGCGACAAGCTCGAGAAGCGATGGCATGGGTGGCGAGGTGAACTCCAGATATCGTATACGATATAAATCTCCGGGCGCGAACATACAGACACTTTCGGCCTCTGGCAAGCTGCAATGCAGCAATCGGCCGCTCTGTCGAGCGTTGGCCGGTTCGCCGAGGGCTCGTCAGGCGATTTCACTTGGAATGACCCTGGCGGCATGGTAGCCTGCAAATCCCTTTTCCTGGAGTAGAAGATGATGACTATTGGATCTGGTTTCCGTAAATTGCGGTTTGTCGCGTCTGCTGCGTGCCTGGCAATGATGATGACTGCTGCCGGTGTCGGTGCAGTCGAAGTGCCGCTGGTCGATGGCACGCACTGGATCAAGTCCTCCGAGGACGTCAAGAAGGCTTACCTCGTCGGGTTGGCCAACATGGTGCAGGTCGAGGCAGCGTATAACGCCGACAATCCGCCGGCCGTCGAGAACGGTTTTTCGTCACGCGTCGCCAGAGGGATGAAGGATCAGACGCTGGGCAGTGTGCTCGAGGCGCTGGACCAATGGTACGCGGCGCATCCCGATCGCTTGCTGCGCCCGGTGGTCGAAACCATCTGGTTCGAAATGGTGGTGCCTGCACTACCCAAGACCAAGTAAGGGAGACAGAGATGGAAAAAACTGGATGGGTTCTGGCCCTCGCGCTGGCACTGGCAGCGACGGGTTGCACCAACATGACTGCGCGCGAGCAGGGAACGGTCAGTGGTGCAGCCATTGGCGCGGCTGCGGGAGCCGGTATTGCGGCAATCTCCGGTGGCAGCGGCTGGACCGGCGCGGCGATTGGCGGGGTGATCGGCGGAACGGTCGGCAATATCAAGGGCAAGCAGCAGGGCTATTGAGGCCGCGCCCGGCTTGTGGGGCTGCACACTTATTGCAGAGATCCGTCAGGGCTACCGGGTGATCGGCATGTTGCGGCCCGAGAACTGGTCGGTCAGGCGTAATGCCGCATCACTGAACTGGCCGAGCGGTTTTTCGGTGCAGTAGCGATTCACGTACTGCTCGACCGTGCCGCTTGAGATGGCCGATACCTGCTGGTTCTGGTTGGCGTAGTTGTGGCCGGTGAGAACGCCGCGCACCCAGGCGACGTAGAGCGCGCGTTGCTCGGCATCGTCCTTTGATGCCGACCAGGTCCGGCACGACATGTCGTCGAAGCCGACGATCTTGAGTGGCACGGCCGCATTGGCCGCCGATAGCGCGGCCAACAGTACAGTGGTGGTCCGTACCAGTTTCAATCGCGATCGCGACATTTGCTTGCTCCTCGCCGGGTGATCATCTCAAGACCGTAATTTTCGTCGGTATCGGCAGGCTAGTCCATGCCCATGACCGCCCCGTTTGTGTCATCCGACCTGGGCGGGGAAGCCTGTCTCCAGGGGATGAGGGTGTTGGCAGCGCCGGGGGGCGGGTAAAATGGCGGGCTTGAATATACGGGCCAGGAACCATGACCGGACATCTCTACATTGTTACGGCGCCGTCCGGCGCCGGCAAGACGACGCTGGTACGATTGTTGCTAGAGAACGATCCGGACATCAGCGTGTCAATTTCACACAGCACGCGTGCACCCCGATCAGGTGAGCGGGATGGTGTCGAGTACCATTTCGTCAGTGTGCCGGATTTTCTCGAGAAGGTTCGCAATGATGCTTTTCTCGAATGGGCAGAGGTCCATGGCAACTACTATGGCACTTCAAGAAGCGGCATCGAAGCGGCCTTGCTTGCCGGTCAGGACGTGCTCCTCGAGATCGACTGGCAAGGCGCTCAGCAGGTGCGGGCACTGTTCCCGGCCGCAATCGGCGTGTTCGTCCTGCCCCCGTCACTTGACGAACTCGAACGCCGGCTTCGCGCGCGCGCCACGGATACCGCTGAAACGATTGCTCGCCGCGTCGCTGCGGCTCGCGAAGAGATGCGGCATGTGGCCGAATTCGACTATGTTATTATCAATGACAAACTTCAGCGCGCGCTGCACGACCTGTTGGCGGTGGTCCGCGCAACTCGGCTTCGTTACGTTGCGCAGCGTCAGCGACATTCCATCCTGTTCGCAACAATATTCTGATTACCCTGGGAGATTGGCATGGCACGAGTAACCGTAGACGACTGTTTGCAGCGAATTCCGAACCGTTTTCAGATGACTCTGGCGGCCACCTATCGTGCCCGTCAGATCACGGCCGGCGCGTCACCGCTGATCGACGCCGGCCGGGACAAGCCGACGGTGATCGCGCTGCGTGAAATCGCTGTCGGCAAGGTCGGCCGGGAAATCCTCAACCGCGGTCAGGCCTGACCTCAATCCGGCAATGGCGCAGGACGAGATCATGGATCCCGTGGTTGCCGCCAGCTTGTCCGCTGAATCGCCGGCGGCTGGCATGACCCCTGATTTACCTCTTCCCGAGGACGATCCGGCTTTCCAGGTCTTCATCGATAGCCTGAGCTATCTTCCCCCGGAAGAAATCGAGCGCGTGCGCGAGGCGTATCTGTTCAGCGAGCAGGCGCATCGTGGGCAGAAGCGCTTGTCGGGCGAGCCCTACATCACGCATCCTCTGGCCGTGGCCGGCGCCATCGCCGAATGGCAAATGGATGTCGAGGGCGTGGTGGCAGCGCTCTTGCATGACGTGATGGAGGATACGTCGGTTGGCAAGAGCGAAATTGCCGACCGTTTCGGCAAACCCGTTGCTGATCTCGTCGATGGTCTGTCGAAGCTCGACAAGATCGAGTTTCAGTCTCAGGAAGAAGCGCAGGCGGAGAATTTTCGCAAGATGCTGATGGCCATGGCGCGCGATCTGCGGGTGGTACTGATCAAGCTCGCCGATCGCCACCACAATCTGCAGACGATGGCCGCGGTGCGTGCCGATAAACGCCGCCGCATCGCTCGCGAGACGCTCGAGATTTACGCGCCGATTGCCAACCGGCTGGGCCTCAACAAACTCTTTCGCGAGTTGCAGGATCTCTCTTTTGAGCTCATTTACCCGATGCGTGCGCGGGTACTGGCGCGTGCGCTCAAGGCGGCGCGCGGTAACCGGCGTGAGCTGTTGTCGCGGATTCTCGACGGCATCACCGGCAAGCTGCGCGAAGCCGGCGTGCAGGCGCAGGTCTTTGGTCGCGAGAAGAGCCTGTATTCAATCTATCGCAAGATGCTCGACAAGCACTTGTCATTCTCGCAGGTGCTCGATGTCTACGGTTTCCGGGTTCTGGTACATGATGTACCGACTGCCTACCTTGCCCTCGGTGCGCTGCACGGGTTGTTCAAGCCGGTTCCTGGAAAGTTCAAGGACTACATCGCCATTCCCAAGCCCAACGGCTACCAGTCATTGCATACCACCCTGATCGGGCCGCACGGCACGCCGTTCGAACTGCAGATTCGCACCGAAGCGATGGAGAACGTGGCGCAGGAGGGCATTGCTTCGCACTGGCTGTACAAGGATAGCGAGGACTTCGGTGCCGATCTGCAACAGAAAACGACCACTTGGTTTCACTCGCTGCTCGACCTGCAGAGCGCAACCGGCGATTCCTCGGAGTTCTTCGAACATGTCAAGGTCGATCTGTTTCCGCATGAAATCTATGTGTTTACGCCCAAAGGCAAGATCATTGCCTTGCCACGTGGTGCGACGGCGGTTGACCTGGCGTACGCGATACACACCGATATCGGCAATCATTGTGTCGCCGCGCAGATCAATTTCAAGCCGCTGCCGCTGATGACCGAACTGACCAACGGTGACCGCGTCGAGATCGTCACCGCTGCCGACGCCCATCCGGATATGGCCTGGCTGACGACGGTCAAGACCGGCAGGGCGCGCAGCAAGATCCGCCATTACCTGAAGAGCGTCCACCATGACGAGTCGACGGCGCTCGGCGAAAAGATGCTCGACCAGGAGTTGCGGGCGTTAGGCGTGGTCGCCTCCGAACTGCCGGTTTCAAGTTGGAAGAACGTGCTGCGCGATTCAGGAAACAAATTGATCAAGGAGGTGTACACCGACATCGGACTTGGTTTTCGCCTTGCCGGTGTCGTCGCTCGTCGCCTGCTGGCGCGCGAGGAAACACCTCAGCCGCCTGAACGGGTGCCCGTTTCGCTGGTGATTCGCGGTACCGAAGGCATGGCTGTGCAGTTCGCGCCCTGCTGCCAACCGATTCCCGGTGACCCGATCATCGGCTCGATCTGGAAGGGCAAGGGTCTGGTGATCCATACGCATGATTGCCCCGCCATTCGCAAGGCGCGTACCGCCAAACCGATGAAATGGATCGACGTCGAGTGGGAGCCGGAGCCCGGCAAACTGTTCAGTGTGCGCCTGCTGATCGTGGTGCAGAATACGCTTGGCGCACTGGGGCGGATCGCCACCGAGATTTCGACCTCCGGCATCAACATCGAGCATGTCAACATGGAAGAGAAGCGCCCCGGACTGTACACGACGCTGCGTTTTACGGTGCAGGTGGCCAGTCGCACTTCTCTGGCGCGCCTGATGCGCAGTCTGCGGCGCATTCCCGAGGTGGTGCGCATCACTCGTGATCAGGGGTTGACTGCTTGAAGGTTGTCGTCCTGGGTGCCGGTGTCGTGGGGGTCACCAGCGCCTGGTATCTGGCCAAGGCAGGACATCAGGTGACGGTGCTGGATCGTCAGACTGCTGCCGGATTGGAAACCAGCTTCGCCAACGGTGGCCAGATTTCGGTTTCGCACGCCGAACCATGGTCGAATCCGCACGCGCCGTTGCGTGCGCTGGCCTGGATGTGGCGCGAGGATGCACCGCTGCTCTTTCGTCTGCGCTGGGACGCCACGCTGCTTGACTGGAGCCTGCGCTTTCTGCGCGAATGCACGGCGCGGCGAACGCGTGACAACATTCGCCAGATCGTCACCCTGGCGCTTTACAGTCGTCGTCAGTTGCAGGCACTGCGCGCTGAAACCATGCTTGCCTACGATCATCTCGAACGCGGCATCCTGCACATCTACACCGACCGCCGCGAGTACGCAACTGCCATCGAAGCGGCCGCGCTGATGCGTGAGTTTGGCTGTGAGCGACGCACTGTGAATGTCGACGAGTGCATCGCCATCGAGCCGGCGTTGGCGTCGGTGAGGCAGCGACTGGTCGGCGGCGACTACACGGCCGCCGACGAATCCGGCGATGCCCACCGCTTCACGCAACAGCTTGCGGCCCTTTGTACGGCACGCGGCGTCGTTTTTCGTTACGGCGTTGCGGTCGACCGGTTGAGTATGGTGGCCGGTCGGGTGGCTGGCGTGATTGCTGCCGGCGAGTTGCACCAGGCCGATGCCTATGTCGCTGCGCTGGGCAGCTATACCCCTTTGTTGCTGCGTCCCATCGGCCTGCGTCTGCCGGTGTACCCGGCGAAGGGCTACTCGGCCACCTTGCCACTGTCCGCCGATAGCATCGCGCCAATTGTCAGCCTCACCGACGACGGTTACAAGATCGTTTTTTCGCGTCTCGGTCAACGTCTGCGCATTGCCGGTACGGCTGAATTCAATGGCTATAATACCGACCTCAATGCGGTGCGCTGCCGGGCCCTGATCGAGCGGGCTAGCGAGCTTTTCCCGGCGTTGCGACCGGCCGCCGAAGCCCAGTTCTGGTGTGGACTGCGTCCGGCAACGCCGTCCAACGTGCCGCTGATCGGCCGCTCGGCAATTCCCAATCTGTATCTCAATACCGGCCATGGGACACTCGGCTGGACGATGGCTTGCGGCTCTGGCGCCGCGCTGGCAGATATCGTCAGCGGCCGTTCGCCTGAGCCAGGCTTTCGGTTTCTTTGATTTCACCCTGGCTGATGCCTGGCGATGCTGATTGACACTCATTGTCACCTCGCAGCGGCTGAATTCGCGGCCGACCGGGACGTGCTGGTGGAGAGGGCGCGGCTGGCCGGGGTGTCGTCCATCGTCGTGCCGGCGGTCGATGTGACGAGCTTTGCCAAGGTGCACGACTGCTGCGCGCGTTACGCCGGATGTGCCCCGGCTTACGGCATTCACCCGCTTTATGTGCAGCATGCTGGCCCTGATGATCTGGCGACCTTGCGCGACTGGCTGGCGCGCGCTTTTGACGGGCCGCAACGGCCGCTGGCGCTAGGTGAGATCGGCCTCGACTTCTTCGTTGCCGATCGGCAGGTCGAGCGGCAGGAGTCATTCTTCGTCGAACAACTGAGAATCGCCCGCGACCTGGAGTTGCCGGTGCTCCTGCATGTCCGCCGGGCGGTCGATCAGGTACTCAAGAATCTACGCCGGATCAGAGTGACCGGCGGCATTGCGCACGCCTTCAACGGCAGTCGACAACAGGCGGAAGCATTCATCGGGCTGGGCTTCAAACTGGGCTTTGGCGGCGCCCTGACCTATCCTGGCTCGACGCGCATCCGCGAGCTGGCGGCTGCGCTGCCATTGGATGCGATCGTGCTCGAAACCGACGCACCGGACATGCCCCCGACCTGGTTGGCTGGTGGCCGCAACACGCCAGCACAGTTGCCGCGGATCAACGCGGTGTTGGCGGAATTGCGCGGTATCGACGCGAGCGAACTGGCGAAGGCGACGGCGTTCAACGCGCTGGAGGTGCTGCCTCGGTTGCGCTCGGCTGACTGATCGGGTAGGGTACGGCCTGAGGGCGTTGGGTTGCGTACTTTCCGCACGGCTGGGCGGCGGATCACCGAATCAGCGGAGCATGACGCAGGAACTTATCTGCTTATCTGCCGGGGGCAGGACCAATGCAGACACTCTGCCCAGACTGACCGATCTTGAAAGACATTTTCCGAACATAGACGTTCGTACTCTCACTATCCATATGAAAAATAACTTCAACGAACCCGTTTCCAGCTGCGTGGCGGTCAAGAAGGTTCTGCCTGCCATCCCTCAGTACTTGCAGGCTCACTATTGGTGGGCCTATGTTCATCCGCGTGCGGTGCATGTCTTCGAGAGGCAATGGCTGGTCAATCTGATTCTCTGGGGTAACTACCGGCGTCTCTGCAATGCGGTGCTGCATGATTACGGTCACCAGCTGCCGGGCCGTACCTTGCAGATTGCCTGTGCCTACGGCGATCTGACGCCGCGACTGGCGGCCTGCGTGACGCCGGGGGGGGCGCTGGAAATTGCCGACATCCTGCCGATCCAGTTGGAGAATCTCGCCGGCAAGCTGGGCCCGCAGGCGCCGATCAAGTTGCATTGCATGGATTCGGCGGCGCTCGGTTTTGCCGACGCGAGCTTTGACCGGGCCCTGCTGTTTTTCCTGCTGCATGAACAGCCGCAGGCCGTGCGCGAAAGAACGCTGGCCGAGGCGCTGCGGGTCGTCCGTCCCGGCGGGACGCTGACCATCGTAGACTACGCGCCGCCGAGCCGCTTCAATCCGTTGCGCTACTTCTGGAAGCCGGTTCTCGACCGGCTGGAGCCCTTTGCCCGCGATCTTTTCAGTGAGGAAGTCATGGCCTGGTTGCCAAAAGAGGGGGGCTTCGTTACGCTCGGCAAGCAACGCTTCTTTGGTGGCATGTATCAGATGTTAACGCTCAAGGTGGTAGAAACAGGTAAGGATCAGTCAGCCGGTGAGTAGGTGATCAGTGGTGGGTCCTGCCGGAGCTTTCTCGGCAGGGCTTTGGGGGATATGGATCGTCGCCAGCAATGCCTGGCGCGAGAAAGGAAAAAGCGTGGAGATATACAAGGCGGACGTAGTGATCGTCGGGGGTGGCGGGGCAGGTCTGCGGGCGGCGATTGCCGTCGCGGAGTCTGATCCCGCGCTGAGGATCGCGCTGGTCTCGAAGGTCTATCCGATGCGTAGCCACACCGTCGCTGCCGAGGGCGGTTCGGCGGGGGTGAAGTTGCCGACCGATAGCCTCGAGTATCACTTCAACGATACGGTGGGTGGCGGCGACTGGTTGTGCGAGCAGGATGTGGTCGAGTATTTCGTGGCACACTGTGCCGAGGAGCTGACCCAGCTCGAGCACTGGGGATGCCCATGGAGCCGTACCCCGGACGGGCATGTCAATGTGCGTGCTTTCGGCGGCATGAAGATCGAGCGGACCTGGTTCGCCGCCGACAAGACCGGTTTTCACATGCTGCACACGCTCTTCCAGACCTCGATCAAGTATCCGTCGATCAAGCGCTTCGACGAACATTTTTGCGTTGATCTGGTGGTCGAGGACGGCCGCGTGCAGGGGGTGGTCGCGATCGAGATCGGATCGGGAGAGTTCACGCTGGTCGAAGCCCGCTCGGTCGTGATCGCCACCGGCGGTGCCGGCCGCGTGTTTCGCGAGAACACCAACGGCGGCGTCGTCACCGGCGATGGCATGGCGCTTGCCTACCGCCATGGCGTGCCGCTGCGCGACATGGAATTCGTCCAGTATCATCCGACCTGCATGCCGGGGACCGGTCTGCTGTTTACCGAAGCGTGCCGGGGTGAGGGGGGCTTCCTGGTGAACAAGGACGGCTATCGCTACCTGCAGGATTATGGTCTTGGCCCGGCCGAGCCTTCGCCGCGCAATAAGGCGATGGAACTCGGGCCGCGCGATCGTCTCAGCCAGGCCTTCTGGTACGAGCAGCAAAAGGGTCGCACCATTGAGGGGCCGCACGGTTCGGTCGTACATCTGGACCTGCGCCATCTCGGCGAAGCCAAACTGCGCGAGCGACTGCCGCAGATCTATGAACTGGCCGAACAGTTTCTCGGCGTCGATCCGGCGCGAGCTCCGATCCCGGTGCGACCGGCGGTACATTACACGATGGGCGGAATTCTCGTTGACGGTCTCTGCGCGTCGCCGCTGCCCGGCCTTTATGCGGCCGGCGAATGTTCCAGCGTCGGCATCCATGGTGCCAACCGGCTGGGATCGAATTCCCTCTCCGAGCTCTGCGTGTTTGGCAAGGTGGCGGGCGTCGAAGCCGCTCGCTTTGCAAGATCGGTGGTGCCCGGCAATTCGGCCAGGCTGCAGAAGCAGGCACAGGCCGTCGAGCAACGGGTTCTTGGTCTGAAGCTGAAAACCGGCGGCAATGAACGCATTGCCATCTTGCGCAAGGAAATGGCCCAGACCATGGAAGAGGGTTGCGGCATCTATCGTCTGGCAGAAACCATGCAAAAGACCTGCGACAAACTCGACGAACTCAAGGCGCGCTTCCGGAATGTCAATGTCGAGGACAAGTCGAGCGTCTGGAATACCGAGTGGTTGCTGGCAATCGAGCTCGAATACCAGCTCGACGTTGCCCAGACGATGGCCTATTCGGCGCTGCATCGGCGCGAGTCGCGAGGGGCACACCAGCGCCTCGACGGCTTCGAACAGCGTGACGATGTCAACTTCCTGAAGCACTCACAGGCGCACTATGTCGCTGACGGCGCTCCGCGCATCGATTACGGCCCTGTCAGGATTACCAAGTCGCAGCCTGGCACGCGCGCCTATGGCGCTGCCGGCGAGAAGGCGGAGCAGGAAAGGAAGGCTTCCCATGGCTGAAAAGACGATCGAAATCGAAGTTCTGCGCTATCACCCCGAAAAGGACAAGGAACCACATCGGCAGGTGTTCGAGGTGCCGTTTACCGACGATATGTCGGTTCTGCAAGGCGTGCAGTACATCAAGGACTACCTCGATGGTTCGCTGAGTTTTCGCTGGTCGTGCCGGATGGCGATCTGCGGCAGCTGTGGCATGATGATCAATGGCGAACCGAGCCTGTCGTGCCAGACTTTCCTGCGCGACTTCTATCCGGCGCGGGTGCGCGTTGAAGCCCTGGCGCACTTTCCGATCGAGCGCGACCTGGTGATCAGCATGGACGGCTTCATCGAGAAGCTGGAAAGCATTCAGCCCTACATCATTCCAAAGGAGCCACGCAAGCTGGCTCAGGGCGAGTACCTGCAGACACCGGAACAACTGCATGCCTACGAGCAGTTCAGTTCATGCATCAACTGCCTGTTGTGTTACGCTGCCTGCCCGCAGTTCGGCCTCAACCCGAGCTTCATCGGGCCGGCAGCGACGGCTTTGTTGCATCGTTACAACGTTGATTCTCGCGACGGCGGCAAGGCCGAGCGTATGGAACTCATCAATTCCGAAGAAGGGGTATTCAATTGCACGGCGGTGGGCTACTGCTCCGAGGTCTGTCCGAAGCATGTCGACCCGGCCAACGCCGTCAACCAGAACAAGACCAATAGTGCGGCCGATTATTTCCTGCGTTTCATTACTCCGAAGGGAGGTGCCAAGTGAACAAGCGTCGTCCCTATGTGCGCTCGATGGATGGCTGGTGGCGGAGGAATCCGTACTTCGTCGAGTACATGATTCACGAGGGAACAGCCCTCTTCGTCGCTGCCTATGCCGGGATTCTGCTCAACGGGCTGCTGCACCTGTCGCAGGGTGAAGCCGCCTGGAATGCTTGGCTAGCGGCGCTGAAGAACCCGTTTTACATCGGTTTTCACGTGCTCGCACTGATCGCGCTGACCTATCACACTTACACCTGGTTCAAGATCATGCCGCGGACGATGCCGCCGGTGGTGGTCGGAGGCCAACGGCTTTCGGCCTGGGCCATCACCGGCAGTGGGTTGGCGGTCGCTAGCGCTGCCTGCCTCGGTCTGCTCGCTCTGGTATGGGGGATGGCACGATGAAACCAACGCTGAAACGTTCTAATGCCCCGATCTTTTGGGCGCTGTTCGGGGCCGGTGGTATGCTCTCGGCGCTGCTGGGTCCGATGCTGGTATTCATCACCGGTCTTGCCGTGCCGCTCGCCTGGCTGCTGCCGCCGGACACCATGAGCTACCCGCGCATGCTCGCTTTCGCCCAGAATGTGATCGGTAAGGGCTTCATCTTTGCGATCATCGCGCTATTCCTGTGGCACGCCGCGCACCGGATCTATCACAGCCTGCACGATGTCGGTATCCACGCCGGTACCGGTGCCAAGCTGATCTGCTACGGGCTGGCGATGCTGGGAACCTTGCTCGCCGCGTTCGCGTTGCTGCGGATTGGCTTTTAGTCCTGCCAGGGGGGCTTGGTCGCTGCGAAAGTCTTTTCGGTTTGGCGCCCCCCGCGGCAGCGCAACAAGCTCGCCTGCCGCGCATTTCGTTCGCTAGGCCATGCCACTTAGCCGGGCCTTGCGTTCGCGCTCGATGCGGTTGATATAGCGTTGCAGCATGTTCATCCTGGCACCGGGCAAGGCAATGAACTCGCAGCCGATACGGACGTAGCGGGCCCCCCCCCTGGTCGTCGAGTCCAGTTTGTTGCGTACGCACAGACTGGTAACCAACAGACCCTCGTCAGGCAGACTGACCTTGCAATCACTCATGATGGCGCCGCGCTGCAGCAGGGCAGCCAGACCCGGCGGTGCCATCAGCCCGACCCCGCCGCCACTGATATCCAGCAATGGTGCCTCGAGCAGACAGGCGCTGCCATCTTCGCGCCTGATCGTGGCGGTGCATTTGACCGGTTTTGTGATGGGTGTCGAAAGGCGGAAACACTCGCGCCGCTGTAGTCTCAACAGCTGGTCGGGTAGCGCAGCGCTGAAGGCAGGCAGCCCGGCGTGCTGTGCCTCCGAGAGTTTACCCACGGTGAACTGCACCTTCACCTTGTCCACCGCAGCGGTCAGCAGCAGTTTTTCGGCCAGCAAGGCCAGGCGGTTGGTCTCGCTCTCTCGACCGTAGTCGAGAACCAGTTTGCCAGCCGCCGTGTCCACGGCCAGCACTGCGGTCAGCAGGAAGGACCTGTTTTTGTTGAAGTAGGCACTGATCAGGACCCTTTTCTGCATCAGGGCGCGAAGGATCGCGGCAATCTCGACTTTGGAATACAACAGGTATTGACCGTATTCTTTAGGCTGTTCGATTTCGAATTGCAGTGCTTGAACATCCGTGTTTTCCATTGTCCTTCCCGGAATCGGCTGGAGCAGGCAGTTTAAAGCAAAACCGCAAGCGAGGTAATGAACGACGCAGACGACGGCGGGCTCATGGCTTCAGTGTCGCTTCAGCCGCGGCCGGGATGCGTGGCGGCGGTGAGGTTGCCTGGCCATTTTCCAGCCGGTAGAGCCACGCCAGCAGTTCGGCTACTGCCAGATAGAGCTGTGGTGGGATGTGCTGGTCGAGATCGACCTGCATCAGTAGCGACACCAGTTCGGCTGATTCATGCACATAAACGCCGTGCTCGCGCGCCCGCGCGATGATCTGCTCGGCCACCAGGCCCCGCCCTCTGGCCACCACGCGAGGTGCAGTATCGGTCTGGCTGTAGGCAAGAGCAACGGCATTCTTCTGCGGGTTGACCGGTGCTTTGAGCATGTTCCTCCCTATATTGTCTTTGCCGAATAAGCTCGAATAAGCTCTTGACAAAACAAACTTCACGTGTATTATTCGCCACATCTTATCCAAAGGCAAACGGGGAGAAATCTCCGGACGCAAAGCCGAGGGCCCTAACCTGATCGTCAGGAAGGGTGGCCGGGTTGCATAGATTCAGCGATTTTTGCTGTTCAATTTCTGCTTGCCCTCGACCTTGCTGCCTTCTCTCATGAAGGATTGGTCGCGTGGCACTCGCATCCTGGACACAGCAGCAAATTCTCGCGCAGCTTGATTCCGGTTCTCATTGGTCCGGCAGCACGATCACCTACGCCTTCCCGACCTCATCGAGCGGTCTCTACGGTAGTCAGGAGCAGGTGGGATTTCAGGGACTGAATTCCGTCCAGCAGGCCGCCGCCACACTTGCGCTGCAGACTTGGGATGATCTCATCACCCCGAATCTGGTCAAGGTCACTTCCAGTTCATCCAATATCGAATTCGGGACTTCGTCCACTGGCGTTGAATACGCACATGCCTACTTCCCGACGACTGGCAGCGTATGGTTCAGTCGTGCCTACTCCGACCTGATGAACCCCCAGGTGGGCGCGCATTCGTTTCTGAGCTACGTGCATGAGATCGGTCATGCTTTCGGGCTGGATCACATGGGCGACTACAATGGTGGGGGTTCCTGGACGCCATCGAGCTATCAGGACAGTGGTGTCTATTCGGTGATGTCCTACTTTGGTCCCAATTGGGGTTCGGGTTCGTCCAGTGGGGTGGGCCTGGTGGCCTGGGCCGACTGGGTCGGTGCGGACGGGAAGCTGTATTCGCCGCAGACGCCAATGCTCAATGACATCATGGCCATACAGAGTATGTACGGTGCCGAAACCACGACCCGCACAGATGATACGACCTACGGATTTGGCAGCACCGATTTCGGCACCCTGTCCGCAATCTACAATTTCTCGGCCAACCTTCATCCGATCCTGACCATTTACGACTCCGCTGGAACCGATACGCTCAACCTGAGCGGATGGTCCACGCCGAGCCTGATCGATCTCACGCCTGGCGCCTATTCCTCATGCAACAGCATGACCTACAACATCGCCATCGCGTATACCTGCAATATCGAAAATGCGATTGGGGGCGCCGGTGCCGATACGATTACCGGCAATTCCCTGAATAATTATCTCGACGGTGGTTCCGGAACAGATTCTTTGGTCGGAGGGTCGGGCGACGACACGCTGGTAGCCGGTGCGGGCAACGACACACTCGACGGCGGGGTCGGCAATGATACGGTGGTGTTTGCCGGTACATTTTCAGAGTATACGTTCTCTTATACCCTCAATCAGGGCTTCACCTTCTCGAGTAGCGGCTCCGGTTCGGACTTGATCAAGAATGTCGAAACCTTCGTCTTCTCGAATGTGACCAAATCGGCTGGCGAGTTGTCGGCAGATGCGTCATCTGACCCTGATCCTGTCTCCGTGCAGGTATCGATCGCCGCTGGCGCGGCTTCGATCGCTGAAGGCAATAGCGGATCCACGGCCTACGTTTTCAATGTCAGCCTCAACAAAGCGAGCGAGACCACGCAAACCGTCGGCTGGACTCTGGACGGATCCGGTGTATCCCCGGCCACATCTTCCGACTTTACCGGTGCCACTTCCGGTGTCGTCACCTTTCAGCCCGGCGAAACGGCGAAGACGATCCAGGTGCTCGTTGTCGGGGACACCGTCGTCGAGTCTGACGAGAGTTTTACCCTCAGCCTGAGCAACCCTTCATCAGGGCTGGTACCGGGTACGACAAGCGCTACGGGCACGATCCGCAACGATGACGTCACTGCCGTTCCGGACGACTATCCCATGACGACGAATACGCGCGGAGCGATTACCGTCGGGGGTGCCGCCGTGTCCGGCGTCATTGAGCGAGCGTCCGACGGCGACCTCTTCAAGGTTACCCTGAAGGCCAACAACAGCTATATCTTCAAACTGGCCCGGGTCAGCGGGAGTCTTGATCCCTACCTTGAACTGTATTCCTCCAAATTGGCAGTCATTACTCAGAATGATAATGCCGGCCTGTCCACCACCGATTCGCAGATCATTTATACGCCGACAGCCAGCGGAACCTATTACCTTGCCGCCAAGGATCATGCCCAGTCCACCGGCAGTTACCTGATCAGTGCGGTTCCCTGTTCCGGGTTGACGCTTGAGGGTGATGATACGGTCAATGTCCTGACCGGCACGGCAGGAAATGACTCCTTGTATGGTCTTGGTGGCAACGATACGCTGGAAGCCGGAATGGGCAACGACTTGCTTGACGGTGGTGCGGGTACGGACCAGCTCGCCGGCGGAAAGGGCGACGACATCTACCTGGTGGATAGTGTCTCCGACGTCGTGACCGAAAGCAGCGCCGCAGACGGCAAGGATCTGGTAAAAGCATCGGTATCCTGGACCCTGGGAGCCAATTTCGAAAAGCTCGAACTGACCGGGACGGCCAATCTGACGGGGACGGGCAATACGCTTGCCAACATCATCATCGGCAACAGTGGTGATAATGTCCTGAATGGTCTGGGCGGGGTCGACAGCCTGAATGGTGGTGAGGGTTCCGACCTTTACCTGTTCGAACTACCTGCCCACCATCCGTCGGCCGAGATCGCCGATGCCGGTAACACCGGGGTTGATGAAGTGCGTTTCGCGGCCACCAGTGCCGGCACCCTGAAGCTGTATGCCGGCGACACGGGCATCGAGCGGGTGGTGATTGGTACTGGCAGCGACGCTGTGGCGAACAGTGCGGGTACGGTCGCACTCAATGTCGATGCGTCGCCGTTGAGCAACGCCATCACCATGATTGGCAATGCCGGCGCAAACATCCTGATCGGAACGGCCTTTGCTGACCAGATGGATGGCGGCAGCGGCAACGACCTCCTGAACGGCCAGGCCGGTACCGACCTGATGGATGGTGAGGAGGGTTCCGATATCTACCTGATCGGGCTCGCCGCCGCCCATGCTGCAGCCGAGATTGCGGATACGGGCAGTTCCGGTATTGACGAAGTGCGTTTCGCAGCGACCACCGCCAGTACCCTGACACTGTTTGCAGGCGATACGGGCATCGAGCGGGTAGTCCTTGGCACGGGTACCGGCGCGGTGGCCACGAGCACGGGTTCGGCAGCACTCAATGCCGATGCGTCGGCACTGGTCAACGCCATCACCATGATCGGCAATGCCGGGGCCAACATCCTGACGGGAACGGCATTTGCTGACCGGATCGAAGGCAGCGGCGGCGCCGACCAGCTTCTCGGTGGCAGCGGCAACGACACGCTGTTCGGAGGACTGGGTAACGATACCCTTACCGGCGGCAATGGTGAAGATCATTTCGTGCTCAACACGGCACCAAACGCTGCCAACAACCGGGATGTCCTCGTCGATTTCGAGTCAGGAACAGACCATATCCAACTCAGCCTGCTGGTGTTCAAGGGACTGGGAAAGACGATCGGCGCTTTGAGCGAAGCGCAGTTCTGGGCGGGTGCCGATGCGGTCAAGGGGCACGATGCGGATGACCGGGTGGTCTATAACACGAGCACGGGCTCCCTGTACTACGATGCCGATGGCAGCGGCAAGGGCGCAGCGGTGGAAATTGCGGTGTTGGGTCTTGCCACTCACCCCACGCTTGATCATGGCGATTTTCTTCTGATCTGAATGGGGGGCTCATGCGCAGGGTTGGCGAAGATGGACTCTCCCGGAACACCGCTTACGGTTCGCGGACCGACTCATCGAGTGCCTTGATCAGCGGCCATAGCAGATAGGAAATCACCGAGCGCTTGCCCACCGTGATCTCGGCGCTGATGGTCATGCCGGGAAGCAGGCGAGCGTGTTTGGGAAGCCGGTTGAGCTGGGTCGTGGTCAACCGGATACGGCCCA
>DIME01000132.1:0-552 GCA_002425405.1 Candidatus Accumulibacter vicinus | reverse complement strand
TCTCCATCCAGGGCACCGTGCAACTGGAAGGGATAGGCATCCACCTTCATGTGCACCCGGTCGCCGAGTTTGACATAACCCACGTCCGCGGATTCGATCTGGACCTCAGCCTCCAGGCCCTCTCCCAGGGGAACCAGGGTGAACAAGGCTTCGGCGGCCCTGGCGACGGAACCGGCGGACAGCTTGGCGATCTCCAGCACCACGGCGTCGGAGGGTGCGGTCAGGACCACCAACTGGTGACGTTTGTCCGCCTTCTGCAACTGCTCGTTGACCGAATCCCGCTCACGGGAGAGGGCGAGAAGTTCCTCCATGATTTTGTGTCGCCAGCCGGTCTGGAAGGACAGACGTTCGGCTTCCAGTCCAGTCCGTTCCTTCTGGAGTTCCTGCTCCCGGCTGCGGGCCATCTGGGCGCCGCGCTCCGCTTCGAGCAGGCGGTCCTGGGCGTCCAGCAGGCGGGCGCGCACCGCATACTGCTGGGCCACCAGGGGTTCGAGCATGGCGACCATTTCCCGGAGTACCTGAACGCGGGCGTTCATCGCGGTCTGGTCGCGG
>DIME01000155.1 GCA_002425405.1 Candidatus Accumulibacter vicinus | reverse complement strand
GGCTGGGGGAAGATCCGTCAGGTCTGCCAGGCTGAGCATGCTGTTGCTGCTCCTGGCGATGGTGTTTTTGGCCATCGCCGGCATCAATATGGTAGCGGGAATGTGGTTCCAGAGCTTTCAGGCGCAGGCTGATATCACCGATTGTGTGGGTTTCACCAACAACGCGCTGGCCGGGTGCATTGCGGAAAAAGGTAAATTTGCCCGCACCGGCATGGTGCTCCAGTACGTGTTTGCTGTCGCGATATTGCCTTTTTTTGCGTACTGGTTGTCTCGTGGGGGTGAGTACCTTGCGGCCAAAAGTGCCGCTGACCGACTCGCTTGGGATCAACGTGCCCCACTGATTTTTCTTCGGTCGTTCGATGATGATCAGGTGACGCTGAAGAACTCGCCACGAACCCCCCTACAACTGCTGATGTCGCCGCGTCGGTGGCGCCTCAACCTGGATCGCATGTTGCTGTCGGAGTTCATGTCGTGGGCACCGCCGAGGGCTTTGGGAAAGCCAGAAGAAAAGGACAAGGCTTCCCCGTTCGGAGCATTGCGCAAGTTCTCCGAACCGGATCCCCCGGGAACCCCGGAGGAAGAATCGCACTGGCGCAATGATGTGCGCCACTACACCGATGCGGCGCGCGTGATCGTGATGATATTTGACGAAAAGATACTGGACGGCGACAACGGTGTCAGTTGGGAAATGCAATACATCGGCGACAACCCGGCGATCCTGCGGAAGACCGTTTTCTTCGTCAACCCGAAATATGCCGAGCGCCATCGGCAGGAAACCGCAGACGAGCATGCTGCTCGCTTGGCAAAGTTGTGGCGGCGCGCAGGCGAGATGTCGGGTTTTGCAGTGATGCAGGACACCGCCCGCGCCTTTGCCTGTTTTCCCTCCCAGAAACTGGTGTTCTCCGGTGAGCGTTGCAGCGCCAGCGAATATCTGATGGCGCTACGGGCATCGGCGCATACGTTCGATCCGGCGGCCGTCTGATCGATCCGATCGTACGCGGGTCGGGGTGCAGCCCACTGTTAACCAAAAATGGGAAATCCCCCGGCTTTGCCGGAGGACTGGAAAAGTTTGACATTTCAGGGAGTCCATCAGGAAACTTCAAGCCGTGAGCCGCCAAGCACACGATCGTCCGGGAAAGCCAGCTTAACGATCTCCTCGTAGGAAATCGACTTTCCGGTCACCTCGCGCGGGCGACCATTGACGATGATGAGGACGGTCTTGTTCTGACCGGGAGCCTGACCACTGTTGGAGTTGCTCATTTCAAATCTCCTTGTGAGATGTTGGGTAAGTGATCTCATACATTGCCGCCCTCCACAGAATGTCTGTTAGCGTGTCTAATAGTACAACCGGGTTTCACAAATTGTCAAGTAACGTGTATGATTAAAGCAAACAGACGCTGTACCCCACCCATACAACAGGAGGTATAACCGTGAGCAATCACGAGCAGGCGCTGGGCAAGTGGCCCAACGCGCCGTTGGCCCTTGTGCTGGCGCAAGTCCGTTTTGATCCCGAAGTTGATACCGAATACAAGGAGGTTGCTGCGCGCCTCAAGGCTGCGCTGGGCGAACGCTTTCCTGCCATGAAGGCCGTGCGGCAAGTGACGTTTTTATTTGGCAATACGCCCGGTCCAGCCATGGAATCCAAGTCGAACGAGGGCGAGGTTGGCCGCGAACTGCGCAGTGACGACAATCGACGTGCTTTGCGCCTTCAGGACGGAGTGATGACCTACACCACCTCCCTCTACGAGGATTCGCTGCACTTTCTGGCGGAATGGCGGTCCATGCTGGACTGCCTGTGCGCCACCGGAGGGGTCAAGGTGCAGCGGCTGGGCCTGCGTTACGTTGACTTCATCATTCCCACTGCTGGGAAAGTGCCCGAGGACTACTTCAAGGACGGGTTCGGCCACTTGACCAACGTCTTCGGCGAAATCGCCCAAACTGCCTTCATGAGTCACGAATACCCCAGAGGGACCGATGGGGCGATGCGTGTCCAGTTTGGCCGTGGCTTTGCACCACCTTCCCTGCCGCCAGATCTCGATGGTTCCGTTCAGCCCCCTCCCGCCTTATTTGGGAAATACTCCGAAGGGCAGCCATCGGCGGTTCTGGACATTGACCGCTGGCGCGTGGATTCCCGCCGAATGCTGGCGGAAGAAATCGCTGGGGAATTCCAGCGTCTTCGCGACGATATCTGCACGGCATTTGGCCGTATCATTACGCCGGAAGCCGAGGCCGAGTGGTCGGGCCAGCCGGTATAAGGAGGAGAGGATGCACAATTCACAAGCGCAGGCCAGCCGCGATTTCGCCATCCGTCGGGGTGCCATGCGTACTCTCTATGGCGAAGGAACCGGAAGCGCCTTCGTTGAGGACCAGTCTGACCCTTTCCAAGGCGTTCCGCGCATGTGGACGCTGTTGAACCACGCCACTCCGTATTTGCGGGAAGGCCATTCGGCGACGACCGGCGCCTACATCGTTATCACCAAGAATCAAATCGACCTCCCGGAAGAAACCCCTGCGGCGATGGAGTTGAACTTGGAGGCCGCGCTGCCACCCGTCGCGCTCTCCCCGGCGTCCGTTCTGGATGGAGTGCGTACCGTCTTCGGCCTGAACATCAGTGAGACTGCCGAGGTTTTCGGTATCACGCGGCAGACGGCCTATCAGTGGATGAAGCTCACTGACATGGAGCAAGTGCGCGCCCACGAAAATCGCGACCGCCTCAAGCAACTCTACGGCGCGGCGCAATTATGGCAGAACCTCCCGTCTCTCAAGGGGAGGTGGCTCTATGCGCTGCTGCCCGCCGGCAACACCATGCTCGACCTTCTAAAAGCTCCACAAATCGACCATGAGGTTCTGCAGACCGCCTACCAGGTGCTCGTCGCCAGCACGGCAGATAGGCGGCGCGAGGAGGGTGAGCGCGCGACCCAGGCTGCAACGGCGCTGACAGGCGCTTTCGCTGGCCTCGGCGCCGGGCGCAAGGCTCGAAAGGGGATAAGCTGAGTCCGCTTGAAGTCTTTCTGGAGCGATTGCAGGCGCGCTTGGATCAGATCGCCGAAGAGGACCGGCGCCTTCTGGTGGTGATCGCCGGCCATAACGGTGCCGGTAAAACCACGATCTACCGCGAGCGGATCGCCAGCGCCCTCGCCTGCCTCTTGACGGAACACATCAATCCAGATGAGATCGAGAAGGTCATCACCTTCGATCTGGGTGAGCACAGCCTTTCCAAGGAGGAGTTCGAGGAACGTGCAGCGACGGAAGCGACCCGCTTGCGCCAGCAATACCTCGACCGGGAGATCAACTTCAGCTTCGAAACCGTGTTCTCCGATCCCGAGCAAGATAAGGTTGGGTTTATGGATGAAGCACGTCGCCGCGGCTATTTGGTGCTGCTCATTGCCGTCGGTCTAGGATCGATTGAGAAGTCCAAGGCGCGCGTGGCCATCCGGCACGCCAAGGGGGGCCACAATGTCCGCGACGACAAGATCGAGGGTCGCTACGAGCGGGTGCTTCTGAATTTCGCGCACGGCGCCCGCATCGCCACGCTGGCGATCTTTTTCGACAATAGCGAAGATCGCAGCGAGGACGACTTGGATACCTACTGGGACATTGCTTTCTTTGAGAATGGGAGGTTGGGTGTCAAGGATGAATATCCACCGGCGTGGTGGCACCAAGTTGAGAGCACCTTCTATCGGTTAAATGCCGGTGCAATGTGAATCACCCCGGCTGGATTTCGTCCTTGAACGCGGACAACGACTCGTCGCCATCGAAGTAAAAAGCGGTGCCATGCCGGCGCAACTGCGCGGCCTTGCCGCCTTCGAATGCCAATTCGGTGCCTGCCGCCACCTGTTGATCGGCGACGGTGGCATCCCCTTGGCCGAGTTCCTTTCCTATCCGGCGGAGCACTGGTTTTGAGCCAAGTCTGCGATCCCGACCTGCTGGTGCCGCGCACCTGCACGACGCGCAACGAGCAAAGCGGCGAACGCAAGAGCCAGCCGCTGGAGGATTTGCGTGCCGTGCCGGCCTATGTGCTGCTGGGCGACCCCGGTGCCGGCAAGACCAAATCGTTGAAGCGCGAGGCAGCGGCCACCGGCGGCCATTACCTCCCGGCGCGCAGCTTCGCCACCCTCGAACCTGGTCCACAGCTTGCCGGCAAAACACTGTTCATTGACGGCCTCGACGAAATGCGTGCGGCCGGCGGCGACGGCCGCACACCGCTGTACCAAGTTCGGCAGCATCTCGACCGTCTCGGTCGTCCTGCCTTCCGGCTCTCATGCCGCGAGGCCGACTGGTACGGCGACAGCGACCGTGCTGCCCTGCTAGAGGTTGCGCCCGGTGGCTCGCTCGCCGTCCTGCACCTCGATCCGCTGAGCGACGCCGATATCGCCTTGTTGCTCGCACACAAATTCGGCCGCACCGATCCGGCAGATTTCGTCCACCAAGCGGAACGCCACGGACTGGCCGAGCTGCTACGCAACCCGCAGACGCTGACTCTGCTGGCTCGCGCTGTTGGCGAAAGCTGGCCCGACGGTCGCCGCGAGACCTACGAAATCGCCTGCCGGCAACTGGTGCGCGAACTCAACGCGGAGCGCCGTGCGACGACGCGCGCCAGCGCACGGACGGACGACGCCCTGCTCGACGCGGCAGGTTTCCTCTGCGCCGTGCAACTGCTCGCGGGTATCGCGGGCTTTGCCCTCGACGACGACGCTGTGGATGATCAGCACAGTCTCTGGCGCGAGCTTGCCGCCTCCTGCGACAGGCCATTGCTCGATGCGCTGGCCAGCGGCCTGTTTCAGCGCGACGACTGCGAACAGCAACGCCTCCCTGTCCATCGCAGCATTGCCGAATACCTCGGCGCACGGCATCTGGCGGCGCTGATCGACAGACAAGGCTTGCCGCTCGGTCGCGTCGTTGCACTCATGGCCGCCGAGGACGGCGGCATCGCCCCCGACCTGCGCGGCGTGGCCGCTTGGTTCTCCGTGCATTGCCGCAGCGCGCGCGCCGAACTCGTCGAACGCGATCCGCATGGCGTCGTGCTTTATGGTGATGTGCGCGACTTCCCGATCGATGACAAGCGCCGCGTGCTCGCCGCGCTCAAAGCCGAAGCCGAGCGCTATCCCCATTTCCGCTTTCAGGACTGGACTGCCGCACCTTTCGGCGCTCTGGCCACATCCGACATGGTGCCGGTATTCCTGGAATTGCTCGCTGACCACTCGCGCTCAGAGGCCGACATCGCCCTGCTCGAGTGCGCGCTGGATGCGCTGCGCTACGGCCCGCGGTTGGCCAAGATCGCAGCGCCGGAGGAATTGCTGCGCTTCGATGCGCTGCTCGAGGCCGTGGCTCGGGATGCGAGCTACCCTTCGCACATCCGCCACTCGGCCCTGAAGATTCTGCTGCGCGACCTGCCGCGCAATGCCGCTCGCCTGGTCGCCATTGCCAGAAGCGTTCAAGCCGGAATAGTGGAGGACAACGACGACGAGTTGCTCGGTTGCCTGCTGACGGAGCTGTTCCCCGAGTTCATCCGGCCGGTCGAATTGTTCGACTTCCTGCACCAGGAAAAGCAGGATCGCCTCATCGGCGTCTATCGCATGTTCTGGGGACACCATCTGCCGGAAACTGCGCAGGCGGAAACGCTGCCAGAACTTCTCTACCAGTGGGCAAAACGAAGTCCGGCCTTGCGCAAATCGCTCGACGATCTGCAGGTGGAACGTATGGCTGGCGGCCTGCTGGCGCGCGCACTGGAAACGCACGGCGACACCATCGACGATACGCGCCTGTACGATTGGCTTGGTGCGGGATTGGACGAACACGACTCGCCGCGCATTGATGACCAGCACCAAAAGCGTGTCGCCGCCTGGCTTGCGGCGCGGCCGGAACGCTACAAGGTGACGTTGCTTGTCGGCGCCGTACGCTGCATCGACAAGGAAAACGTCTGGTTCTGCCTGTCAAATTGTACGTCCCGCCTGTACGGCGCGGAGCCACCAGCCGACATCGTTCCCTGGTACCTGGACCGGGCGGCAGCCGCAACGCACGGCGAATTTCAGCACTTTTATTTTGCGCAGGCGGCATGGCGGCTGATCGGCCAAGGTGGACAGGGATTTCTGACGCTTGATGCCCTGGACTACCTTGCCCCCTGGATCGCCGCGCATCCGGAGTTTGAAGCCTATCTACGACCTCTTGTCCCGATCTGCTCAAGGGCTTTCCTCTGCGGGCCAAGAACCAACTGTTGGTGAACGTGCTCGACCCGCTGCTCAAGGGCGCGCTGCGCCATCTCGACGGGCCGACATTGGCCGCCATTGTCTCGGCACGGCTGGCGCAGGGCAGCATGAGTGCTGCCCTGCGCGTGTATTGGCTCGCCTGCGGCCTGATGATTGCGCCGCATGGGTATGAAGCATTGCTTGCCGCCCACATCGGCAAGAGCAAGACCTTGGCTGCGCATCTCGGAGCATTTCTGCGTGATCGCGAATGGCGCCCTCGCGCGAGCGACAATCTGCCCGAGTCGACGCTGGCCATGCTGATCGAACTGCTGGCGCCGGGCAGTCCTCCCGAACGTCCACTGGGCGCATTCTGGGTCAGCCCGACCATGCAGACCGTTGAACAGGTGTGTTCCCTCATCGACGCGCTCGGCGGCAACCCGAGCGAAGCCGCCAGGCTGGAGCTGGAGCGTCTGCTGACCATGTCAAAGCTGGAGCCGTGGCACAAGCGCTTGCGTCATGCCGCGCAGGTCCAGCGTATCGCTCGGCGCAAGGCGTGCTTCCAGCGGCTGGAGGTCGCTGAGGTCTGTCGCACCCTGGCCAACCGCGAGCCGGCCAACGCCGCCGATCTCGCGGCGCTGGCCGATGCGCATCTGCGCGATCTGGCTGGCAAGATTCGCGACGGCAGTACCAATGATTACCGACAATATTGGAGCCTCGACGAGTCGAACAATAGGCTGTTACGGCCGAAACCGGAGAACGATTGCCGCGATGCCCTGCTGTCCGACCTGACCGAACGCCTCGGCCGGCTCGGCGTTGACGCAGTCAAAGAAGGTTATTACGCCGAGGACAGGCGCGCCGATATCCGCGTCTCCTTCGGCGGCGCACAGGGCTTCAACGTGCCCATTGAGATCAAGAAGGACAGCCACGCAGATCTATGGCGTGCGATTCACGAACAACTGATCCAACGCTATACCCGCGACCCTGGAGCGGACGGTTTCGGCATCTACCTGGTGTTCTGGTTTGGCGGCGAGCACATGCCATTGCCCCAGGAAGGAAAGAAGCCGCGTAGCGCGGCCGAACTCGAAGAGCGCTTACGGCAGACGCTCTCCGTCGAAGAGAGCCGTCGCATCCAAGTCTGTGTGATCGATTGTGCGCTACGGAAGTAAGGTGGAATGTTTCCGCAGGGCAGGGAAGTTCTGACCGAAGTGAAGCGCGTCTGCGAGCTTGCCCGCAATTCGCGCGATTCGGGTTGGACTTGGGCACGCACCGCCTAACCTCCCGGCCTCAGTTACTCCGCAAGACGATCTCCCGCAGCCGTTGCAGCTTCGGCGCCACGACCGGTACGGTGAGCATGGTGCTGGCGACGGCCATCAGCAGCAGGGCGGTGAAAGCCTCGCTGCTGATGACCTGCTTGTCGAGCAGGATGTTGGCGAAGATGATCATGATCAGCGCCTTGGTCTGCAGCAGCCAGCCAATGATGCTCGCCTCGCCCGGCGCCCAGTTGAGCAGGCGGCCGGCGATGTGCGCGCCGAGCAGCTTGCCGCCGACCGACGCGACGAGCAGGATGCCGGCGGCGACGAATACGGCCTCACCGCCGAGCGTCCAGTTGGTGCGCAAGCCGGTGCTCAGGAAGAAGACCGGCATGACGACCAGCAGCACATGGTGGCGCAGCAGGTCCATCCGTTCCTGATCGAACCACTCGGTGTCCATGATCGCGCCCGCCAGGAAGGCGCCGACCATGAAGTGCAGTCCCGACCAGTCGGCACCGAAGGCGCAGACGGTCAGCCAGATCAGCGCCACATGCCAGCGGTCGCGTTCCGCCAGCCGCCGCATCAGCGCCCGGAAGGCGTAGCCAAGGAGCGCGAAGGCGACCAGGAAGCCGAACTGTCTGCCCACCCGGCCCCAGTCCATCAGGATCAGTGCCAGCACCCCCCAGATGGCGATATCGTCGAGACTGGCGTAGCGCAGGATGCGCTGGCCGATCGGCTGGCGCAGGATGGCGAGCTTTTCCATCAGCAGGATCAGGATCGGCAGCGCCGTCACCGCGCAGGCCATGCCGATGCCGAGAACGAACTGCCAGGCCATCGCCCGTGGCCCGATCCAGCCGTCGTGCAGCAGCATCAGGCCGGCGGCCAGGCAGCCGAAGGCGAGCGGCGTGCCGAGCGCCAGTCCGGCGGTGATGCTGCTCTCGCGACGATGCGCCCAGGCCTGTCTGAGATCGAGTTCGACGCCGGCGATCATCACGAACAACATCACGGCCCACCAGGCGATGCCGTTCAGCGACTGCACCACCGTCGGGTTGAAAACGAAGGCGTAAGCGTCGGGAGAGAAGCGGCCAAGGACTCCCGGCCCGAGCAGGATGCCGGTGACGATCTGGACGACGACCAGCGGCGCGTAGTAATCGGTCCGGCCGACCCGCCAGATCAGCCAGGGCAGCGTGAAAATGATCGCCATGGCGATCAGGAAGATCTCCGTCGTGTTCATACGTTTATGGACTCAGCGAGTCATCGATTCGTCGCGTCATCGCGCCGGGCATGGGCTCAGGGTGACCGGACCTTCAGCCGCCGAGTTTCCTGGCCAGCAGCCAGGGCAACCGGAGCAGGAAACCGAGAAACAGCCGGGCGTGCATCCAGGTCAACAGGGTGTTGTCGCGCAGGTAGCGGAAATGCGAGACGCCACCCTCGTCCGGTCGCAGGTAGCGGACCGGAGCGTCGCGGTTGAGCGGCGGCACGCCGGCCCAGCACAGGCGAACGACGGCCTCGGGGTCGAAATCGAAGCGGCGCATCCAGCGGTTGGCCTGCATGATCCGCTGCAGCGGGGCGATCGGGTAGACGCGGAAACCGTAGAGCGAGTCGCCGACTCCCATCCACAGCGTCTCGAGATTCGCCCAGCCGTTCGACACCTTGCGCCCATTGACGCGCAGCGCCGGCGCGTCGGCGGCGAACACCGGCTTGCCGAGAACCATCGCTTCCGGACGATCCTGCGAGGCCGCCATGAAGGCCGGAATCAGGTCGGCCGGGTGCTGGCCGTCGGAATCCATCGTCAGCGCGTGCGTGAACCCGGCGACCCGCGCCTGGCTGATGCCCGCCAGCACCGCCGCGCCCTTGCCGCGGTTTTCCGGCAGCACGATCACGCGCAGCCCGTCGTCGTCGCGCGCCAGCGCCTGCAGGCTCGCGGCGCTGCCGTCGCTACTGCCGTCGACGACCACCCACACCGGCGTCCACTGCGCACGCGCGGCGCGAACCGTGTCGACGACGCGCGGCCCAGGGTTGTAGCTCGGGATGATGACCAGATGGGTGGACGACGCAAGCGGCATGGCAGGCGGTCAGCAGCCTTTCAGTGGGCGTTGCGGGCGCGCGGAAAAGCCGAGCTGGCGACGGTGGTCGGCAATGGCGGCCGCAGTTCGGCGCGGAAATGGCTTTCGAGTTCGGCGGCGAAGGCGGCGACATCCTGCGGCGGGTTGAAGCGGCGGCCCAGGCGGATGCGGCAGCGCAGGGGCAGGGCCGGTCGCCTGGACAGCGGCCAGTGCTTGCCGAGGTAGGGGGTGGAGAACTCGATCAACAGCGTCTGCACCGGCACCTGGCTGCGGCGGGCGATCAGACCGGCCGTCGGCAGGCAGCGATCGACCGGAAAGGCGGTGGTGCGGCTACCCTCCGGAAAGATCAGCAGGCGGGCACCGCGGCCGAGTTCCTCGCCGGCATCGAGAATCATCGCCAGCGGCGCATCGTTGCGGATGAAGCGCGCCAGACGCGCCGCGGCGCCGAAGAGGAGGTTGTCCATGAGATCGGCCTTCATCACGCAGACGGTATCCGGCACGCGCGCGAGCACGAGCACGGCGTCGAGCAGCGAGGGATGATTGGCGACCAGCACCAGCGGCCCCGCTTCGCGCAGTTGGTCGAGTTCGTCGAGATCGAAGCGGCACGCACACAGCACGGTCAACACCCCGAGATAGCCCCGAAAACCGGCACGTGCGACGAAGCGCCCGAGCGGCTGGCCGAGGCGACGGGGGAGCAGCGGATGCAGGAGCATCGCAAACGGCAGCCAGATCAGGCAGGCAAGCGCCAGCGCCCCCAGTCCGAGCGCCATCGCGAGACGTTCATAGGCGACCCACAGCGGCTTGCCGACACGCGAATCAGTCATCGACCCGCACGCGCGTCGACGATTCGCCGAGGATCCAGTTCACGGACAGTCCGGCGGCGAAGTAGTCCTTCTGCCGGACCAGCGGACTGTCCTCGAAAGTGGCGCCGCTGAGGTTGTCGTAACGGGCGAAAGCGCCGAACCAGAATTTCGGGAAACGCTTGGAGACCGCCACCAGGTACTGCGTGCCGGCATAGCCGCCGCCGGCCTGATACGCGGGACGCGTCGCCGTCGCGTACTGCGGCGCCACCGAATAGTAATAGGCATTCTGCCGCTGGTCGCCGAACACCACGCCGGCGAGCAGGCCGAGGTTCCAGCCGGGCATCCCGGGAAGGTCGGTGATATCCAGGTTGAGGCGGGGATGGAAGACCCAGCCGATATCCCGGGGGGAATTCTCGACCGTGAAAGCGGCGCGTAGCGGCAGCAACAGCTTGAGGAAACGGGCGCGGTTTTCCGATCGCCACAGGGTGATGTCGATCTGCGGGCCGATCTCGAAAGTCGCGTCGAGGTTCGGCATTCCCTTGCGCGCCCGGATGTCGTCGCTGCTGCCCGGTGGCGACAGCGCCAGACTGACGCTCAGGTCGATGCGGTCGGAATCGAAGAAGCTGCCGCGGATGCCATGCCGGTCGGCCTTGAAGAAATCGCCGTGATAGGTGAAATAGGGAACCGGCAGAACGAAATTGTTGGTCTGATCGGACCCGCGGTAGTACGGGAAGCTGAAGGCCGCGACGCCGGCCCCCAGCTCCCACAACGGCTTCTCCTCGGCTGCCGGCGCGACGAGCGAAAGACAGCCCAGCCCCGCTGCCGCCAGACGGCCGATCCGGCGACCGTTCGATTTCAATGCATTCATCATGGACTCCCCGGAACATTGACAGCCACCGCCTCGATCTCGACGAGAAGGTCTTTTCGGCAGATGTCGGCCTGCACGAAGAGAACCGCCGCCGTACCCATCGGAGCGCTCAGCAGATCCCGCACGACCGGAAAATCCTCCGCATGGCGGATGTAGACACGGTACGCAAGCCCCCCCAGCGTAAATGTCGTGCGGTGGCTCAGACGGTTGGCTTCGGCCAGAACGGCCTCGACATTGGCCAGCGCCTCGCGCGTTTGTCCGAAGATGTCCCCGAGGTGCACCGTACGGTGTCCGACGATGCTCGCCGTCCCGGAAATGAACAGGCACTCCCGTTCGGGCAGGGTCACGAGTACCGCACGTGAGAAAGTGGGGCTGCGTGGCCCGTACTCCATCGGGTAGTGGTAGGCACTCACCTGGCGTGGATTCTCGACCGGCTGTACCGGCATTCGACCGGCGAGGAAGGCGATGCTCAGCGGTCCCTGCGGCAGGCCGATCGTACAGGCTGCGGGAACGTCACCGGTGGCCGCCCGGGCGCAGGCAGCAAAGGCATCGTGCCGGCCAATGTTGAACTGGCGATAGCGTTCGAGGCCGTTGGTTTCGCCGTTGATGTCGGCAAGATAATTCCAGACGCGCCAGAGGTGTGGCAACTCCTGCGCGGCAAGCAGCCGGAAAATGCGCCGGTAGGCTTCCCCGGTTGCCTGCTGCAGGGCGCTTTCCCGGCCGGTGGTCGAAAAGGCCTGCTCGTCGAGTTCGATGACACCGAACAGGACTTCCCGGCTGCACCGGAAAGCGATTCCTTCAAACTCGCCGGGGTGACAGTCGCCGGCACTGATCCACTGTTCATGGACGGCTTCGCCAGGATAACCGAGCAGCGGCGCGACCACCGTCTGCACCGGCCAGCGATGCGCCGGAGGCGCGGACGGCCGACCGCCGATCAGCGTGCCGCCGAGGATCTCCGCAGCTTTGACTTCGGCATCCAGCAGCGGTCGCGAACGGCAGGCATCGGAACGAAAAGCGAGGCTCACGGGGCGGCGTTCAGGGCAGGATCATCGACCCGGCGGATGTTGAAACGCCGGCGCTTCCAGCCCATGAAGGCGCGCCGGGGCTGGATGGCGTTGGCGAAATAGTAGAGCAGCTTGAACATGCGCAGCGAGCGCCAGATCGGCGTCCTGCCGAAAATGTCGCCGGCGAGCACCGACAGCAGCGCTTCCTTGACCCGGAAGATGTTCTTGGGTCCCATGAAGAAGTCGCGCATGATCGGATTGGTGACCCGGTAGATGAACCACGAAAACTGTTTTGGACCGTGCTGCATCAGGTGGTCGAAGTGCTTGAGCGCCGCCGCTGCTTGGTCAGGCCGCTGCAGACAGGTATCGATGGCTTCGGCGCCAATCAGGCCGCTGTGCATCGCCAGCAGCACGCCGGAAGAAAAAACCGGGTCGATGAAGGCGTAGGCATCGCCGAGCAGCAGGTAGTTGCTGCCATGCGTGCGCTCGGACACGTAGGAAAAATTTCCGGTGGCCTCGACCGGGTTGATCAGCCTGGCATCCTTGAGGCGCATCGCGAGTGCCGGGCAGGAGGCAATGCCGTCGTGCAGGAAGCGCTCGAGGCTCCGTTGCCCCCTGGTCTTCATGAAATACGGCCAGGTGACCATGCCGACGCTGGTCACGTCGCCCTGCATCGGAATGAACCAGAACCAGCCATGCTCGAACCAGAAGATGGTGATGTTGCCTTCCGCCTGCCCGGCGCTGCGGCTGGCGCCCGCGAAATGCCCATAGACGGCCGAACTGTTGTGCCGGGGGTTGCGGTGCTTGATCTGGAAGCGATTGGCCAGGAAGGTATCACGCCCGGAGGCATCGACGACGAAGCGTGCCGTCCATTCAAGCTCGCGACCATTTTCCTGGCGGGCACGGACCCGCGCGCGGTGGTCGGGCAGGAAGTCGACTGCCTTTGCCTTGCAACCCTCGTGGACCTCGACCCCTTTGCGCGCGGCATTGCGGATCAGGATGGCGTCGAACTCCGCCCGTTTCACCTGGTAGGCGTAAGGCATCGACTTGTCCCAGGCCTCTGCGAAATGGAAGGTCTGCGGCATGGGGTGCTGCGGCGAGACAAATTCGGCTGCCCATTTTTCCATGCCGATGGCCCTGACCTCGTCGGCAACGCCGAGCCGTTCAAAGAGCGGCAGATTGGCCGGCAGCAGGGACTCGCCAATGTGGAAGCGCGGGTGTCGCGCTTTCTCGAGCAGGACGACACGATGGCCTCGCTCGACGAGCAAAGGCGCGATCGTCGACCCGGCCGGACCGCCACCGATCACCAGGACATCGCATTCCCGGCGCTCCCCTCCCCCAGCCTCAAGCTGCATGCCCTCAACCCCTGTCAGTCACTGCTCCAGCGGCGAAAGTCGCCAAGCGCCCCATTATACTGTCCCCGGCACGGTTGATCCCAGCGCTTGCGGCGTGCAGCACGCATCCGGTTCCGCTGCCGGCCGCGCTGGACGGCGGGAAACCTTGACCGGCGACATGGCGACAATGGCATCCGCTTTCAGCTCCGGACTCAGGAAGGGCTGCAGGCCGACCGGTTGGCGCGGATGGCGGGCAAACTCCCGCCTGGCAAGTTCCAGCTGCTTCTGGTTGGCACTGAAGTAACGAGCCGCGGCAACGGTTTCCGGCAGGTGCCGGGCGACATGCCAGAGGCTCCAGCGATGCTGCCAGAGTCGCTTCGCAAAGCGATGACGATAGCCCCGGCTGTCGTAGTAGCGCTTGACGTGCCAGTTGTAGAGCGCGTCCATCTCCTCGCGCGACGAGAACCCGTGTGGCTTGAAGACAAAATTCAGGCAGTTCATCAGCCGCCAGTCTTCGATGAAGTCCCCTTCCTTGCCGCTGATGCACTCGTCCCAGATCGGCGCACCATACATCGGGCTGAACTTGGTCATGTTCATTTCGTCGAGATCGAGAGACAGAATGAAATCACTCGTCTGCCTGAGCGTTTCCGGTGTTTCTCCCGGCAAGCCGAAGATGAACAGGCCCTTGGCGCGCAAACCGGCGGCGTGGATCCGTTCGACGGTCTTCTTCACCTCGGGTAGCGTCACCCCGGCCTTGTGGCGCTCCATCATTCCCGGATCGGCCGATTCGATGCCCATCGACACCATCAGCGCACCGGCCTTCTTCAGCATGGCCAGCATCTCGTCGGAGGTATGACCGGTGCGGATGGCGCAGTTGAAGTTCATGCCCAGCGGCTGTTCAATCAGCATTTCGCACAGTTCGGTGACGCGTTTCCTGTGCGCCGTGAACAGATCATCGTAAAAGTTGATGTGGCGGACACCGAAGCGGTCCCGAAGATATTTCATGTGCTCGTACGTATATTGCGCCGAATTGGTCTTGTACAGGCGCTCGAAAACCGTGCGGTCGCAGAATGAGCAGGTGTAGGGGCAGCCACGCGAAGTGATCATCGTCGCGCCGTGGCGTTTCTCGTAGGCAAACAGTGGCAGGTGATAGCCATGCGGAAAACCGGCCAGCTTTTCGTACGCCGGAAAGGGCAGCTCGTCGAGATTCAGGATGCGGTGTCGGCGCGGATTGCAGACGACCCGGCCGTCGCCGTTGCGGAATACGAGGTTGTCGATCTCCGCCAGTGCCTTGCCGTTGGCAAGGTCGAGCAGGCAGCCCTCACCCTCACCGATGCACAGGTAGTCGATTTCCGGGAAGTGCTCGAGAATCGGCGCGCCAATCGATGACACATGCACGGCCCCGAAAACAATTCTGATCTCGGGCCGCTTCCTCTTGATGTACACAGCGAGGTCGACCCCGTCCATGAAGCTGGAAGTTGTCGCACTGATGCCTACGAGATCCGGCCGGCTCGCCAGGACGATTTCGGCGTTGGCCTCTATTCCCGGCGGCGCATACGGGCCGAGGCAGTCGTGCAGTTCGGTCGAATGGCCATGCTTCTCCAGCCAGCTCGCGAGCTGCATGATGCCGATCGGCGGCATGCGGTTGGCCAGCACCGAAAAATCGGGCTGCCCCGGAACGAAATTGAAACCGGCTGGGTGAACCAAGGTTATGCGCACGCTTTGCTCCTCGACAAACGTCCCCGAATCCTGCTGGAAAAGTGTCGGCCGAGGCAGCCTGCCCGGCCGCGTAAAACTGCCTTCTGCCCTGCGCGCAAGCGCGAAACGGTCATGACTTTGCAAGATACCCCTGATGATGAAAGTCATGACCGTTTCCCCTCCCTTGCACGCCGGAATCGTTCGATGGGCGCAGAGCATGCTCTGCGAATTCCCCATCTCACCCCCCGATCCCTATCTCCCACGAGTACAGAGGGGAAATTCGCGAGTCGCTCGCGACTTTCATAGAAGAGCTTGCGGAATCTATCTTTCAATCAGTGCTCTGTCAATCCATTGCCAAGTTTGTGGTTGCTGCCGTTTCCAGGGCAATCGATGCCGGAAAGTCATCTCGAAAGCCTTGAAATTCACGTCACCCGGATCTATTATTAGCACTCGTTAGCGGTGAGTGCTAATATTTATGCTCCTGAGTCTTGTACCCAGGGCTACAGGATCTGACCGTCAATATCCGTTTATATGCTTAACCCCAAGGAGAAACTGCATGAAAATTCGCCCGTTGCATGATCGCGTGATTGTCAAACGTCTTGAAGAGGAGCGCAGGACCGCCTCCGGTATCGTCATCCCCGATACAGCTGCCGAGAAACCTGACCAAGGCGAAATTCGCGCCGTTGGCAATGGCAAGATTCTTGATGATGGCAGCGTCCGCGCCCTGGCCGTGAAGGTTGGCGACCGGGTCCTGTTTGGCAAATACGCCGGTCAGACCGTCAAGGTCGATGGAGAGGAACTGCTGGTCATGCGTGAAGAAGACATCATGGGCGTCATCGAGGCGTAGAGGTCGCGTTCGCACGATCCCCGCCCACACAGCCCTAGCACACAATCTTTCCTTTCAATTCAGAATCAAATCATCACAGAAACTTAGGAGTTATCTCTATGGCAGCTAAAGACGTCAAATTTGGCGATACCGCACGCGCTCGCATGGTCGAAGGCGTGAACATCCTTGCCGACGCAGTCAAGATTACGCTCGGCCCGAAGGGCCGCAATGTGGTTCTGGAGCGCTCGTACGGCTCGCCAACCGTGACCAAGGATGGTGTCTCGGTCGCCAAGGAAATCGAACTGAAAGACAAGTTCGCCAATATGGGCGCCCAGATGCTCAAGGAAGTTGCCTCGAAGACTTCCGACATCGCCGGGGACGGAACCACGACCGCGACCGTGCTGGCGCAATCAATCGTTCGCGAAGGCATGAAGTACGTTGCTGCAGGCATGAACCCGATGGACCTCAAGCGCGGCATCGACAAGGCGGTCGTGGCCACCGTCGACGAACTGAAGAAGCTCTCGAAACCCTGCTCGACCAGCAAGGAAATTGCTCAGGTCGGCGCGATCTCGGCCAACGCTGATGCAGACATCGGTGACATCATTGCCAAGGCGATGGACAAGGTTGGCAAGGAAGGCGTGATCACCGTCGAAGACGGCAAATCCCTGAACAACGAACTCGACGTCGTCGAGGGCATGCAGTTCGATCGTGGCTACCTGAGTCCCTACTTCATCAACAACAACGAAAAACAGAACGCGATTCTGGAAAACCCGTTCATCCTGATCTTCGACAAGAAAATCTCGAACATCCGTGATTTGCTGCCGATTCTCGAACAGGTCGCCAAATCCAGCCGCCCGCTGTTGATTGTCGCTGAAGATGTCGATGGAGAAGCACTCGCCACCCTGGTAGTCAACAACATCCGCGGCATCCTCAAGACTTGCGCCGTCAAGGCGCCCGGCTTTGGCGACCGCCGCAAGGCGATGCTCGAAGACATTGCGATTCTGAGCGGCGGCCAGGTGATTGCCGAAGAAGTCGGCCTGACCCTGGAAAAGGCCACCCTGGCGGACCTCGGCCAAGCCAAGCGCATCGAGATCGGCAAGGAAAACACGACGATCATCGACGGCGCCGGAGTCAGCGCGAACATCGAAGCCCGTGTCAAGCAGATTCGTGCGCAGATCGAGACCGCCACCAGTGACTACGACAAGGAGAAACTGCAGGAGCGGGTCGCCAAACTCGCGGGAGGCGTCGCCCTGATCAAGGTGGGTGCCGCAACCGAAGTCGAGATGAAGGAGAAAAAGGCACGCGTCGAGGACGCGCTGCACGCCACTCGTGCCGCGGTGGAAGAAGGAATCGTTCCTGGCGGCGGCGTCGCGCTGCTGCGTGCCCGCCTGGCGCTCGCGTCGCTCAAGGGCGATAACCACGACCAGGAAGCCGGGATCAAGATCGTTTTGCGCGCAATGGAGCAGCCGTTGCGCGAAATCGTCGCCAACGCCGGCGACGAACCGTCCGTCGTGGTCAATGCCGTGCTTCAGGGTACCGGCAATTTCGGCTACAACGCCGCCACCGGTGAGTACGGCGACCTGGTTGAAATGGGCGTTCTCGATCCGACCAAGGTCACGCGCACGGCCCTGCAAAACGCGGCTTCGATCGCTGGCCTGATGCTCACCACCGACTGCCTGGTCGCCGAACTGGCTGAGGAAAAGCCGGCCATGGGCGGCGGCGGCATGGGTGGTGGTATGGGCGGCATGGGCGGCATGGGCGGCATGGACATGTAATGTCCGCAGGGTCATGATCATGAAAACCCCCGGCTACAGGAGGTCGCGACTTATTTTACCAATCCGGTGAAGGTCAAGATCCCCAAGAACGGTAGGTTCAGCTAAACAGCAAGGGCGGCCAGAATTTTGGCCGCCCTTGCTGTTTTATGGCCCCATGGCCTCGTCTTCGAAAGAGGCCGTACAGAACAGTAGTGCGATTTGGACAGTTTCTTGCGCTACCATGCGTTTCGCGAGCGCGGGCTGTGGGTCGATCGCTTGCTACGATGGGAGAAATCGAGATGAATCATGTGATGCAAGTGTTTCTGGCAATGCTGGTGGCGGCTCTGCCGTTGGGGGTATTGGCAGACGGTCTACGCATAGGCGGAACGGGTGGCGCGCTCGGGACGATGAAGATACTCGGCGACGCGTTTGTGGCGCGCCATCCTGCCCGCGGGCCGGTCAAGATCCTGCCCAGTCTGGACTCGGCGGGGGGGGTCAGGGCACTCCTGGCCGGGGTCATCGACATTGCGCTGACCAGCCGTCCGCTGAAGGAGAGCGAGCAACGGCCCGATCTGGAGGCCTTCGAGTATGGCCGCTCGCCGTTCGGTTTGGTGACCAGCAAGTCCGGCGTGACGCGGCTGGCGGCCCG
Source organism: Candidatus Accumulibacter vicinus (assembly GCA_002425405.1). Lineage (GTDB taxonomy): Bacteria > Pseudomonadota > Gammaproteobacteria > Burkholderiales > Rhodocyclaceae > Accumulibacter > Accumulibacter vicinus. Next base: position 12,332 of record DIME01000155.1, on the reverse strand, counting down.
CGATGTTGCGGGCATGTTGAGCGGACGCATCGCGACCTGGCCCGATGGCGAACCGGTGCGGGTCGTACTGCGGCCGCTGACCGACAGCGACACCACCTACTTCGGGCAAATGGCGCCCGAGATCGCAGCGGCGCTGAAGATCGCCCATCAGCGGCCCGGCATGGTGGTCGCCGCCACCGATCAGGATGCCGCGACCGAAGCAGAGTCGCTGGGCGGGTCGATCGGGACGAGCACCTTGTCGATACTGGCGTCCGAACGCCGCCGACTGCACCTGGTTGCGATCGACGACGCCGTGCCGTCACTCCAGGGTCTGGCGTCGGGCGCCTACAAGTTCTACAAGCCCTTTTTTATCGTGACCCGCCAGGGTGGGTCCGATACGGCGCGCGAGTTCGTCGCCTTCGTCCGGTCGGCGGAAGGGCGCGCGCTCCTCGAAGCCAACGGGCACGTCGTCACTCGCTGAGGATCGGCGACATGGCGGACGAGACACCTGATGGCGGACGGATGGAAAGGATCCTGACCATCATCGCGCTGCTCGTCAGTGCCGCAATCGCCTTGGTCTTTCCAGTCGCCTACTTCGCCCTCGGCCGGGCAGCCCTTGGCGCGACCCTCGAAGCAGAGGCCGAGATCAACGCCCGGATAGTCACCCAGCATGTGCACTCCAATCCGGAGATCTGGCAGTTCCAGTACGAAAGGGTCTCGATTCCGCTGCGCCGCCGACCCGAAGACGGCACACCCGAGATCAGGCGGGTCTTCCACCTGGACGGAACGCTGGTGGCGGAAAGTGCCGATCCGATCGCCGGGCCCTTCGAGGTGCGCCGGGAGCCGATCTACGACGCTGGCCGCACAGTCGGGCACGTCGAAATCGTCCGCTCGATGCGCACGCTGATCATGGAGACCCTGGCCGCGGGGAGCTTGGGTCTCTTGCTGGCCGCGGCCGTGTTCCTGGCGCTGCGCTTCCTGCCGTTGCGCGCCCTGCGCCAGGCGAATGCCGAGCTCCTGGCGGAACAGCGCCGGTCCTTGGAGATGGGACGGGAGAAGGAGCAGGCCGAAGCGGCGAACAGTGCCAAGTCGCAATTCCTGGCCACCATGAGCCATGAAATTCGCACCCCGATGAACGGGGTGATCGGAATGACCGAGCTGTTGCTGCACACCCCGCTCGATCCGGGCCAGCAAGCGCAGGTACGCCAGATCCATGGATCGGCTCTGGCGCTGCTGCGTATTCTCAACGACATCCTGGACTTCGCAAAAATTGAAGCCGGCCGTCTTGAACTGGATATCTCCGCCTGCGACTGGCGCGCCCTATCGATGGAGGTGGCCGAGTTCCTCGCCGTGCCGGCGCAGAAGAAAAACGTTGCAATTCACTTGCGCCTCTCCCCCGAGTTGCCAACCATGGTCCACACCGATGCTGGCCGGCTGCGGCAGATCCTGACCAACCTGATCGGTAATGCCGTGAAGTTCACCGAGCGGGGAGAGGTCGAACTGTCGGTTGAGGGAGGGCCCCACGGAAGCGGCGCCGACCGTTCCGGTGCACTGGTATTGCGCTTCACCGTCCGCGATACCGGAATCGGGATGGACTCGAAGGCCGTGGCAAAGCTCTTCAAGCCCTTTTCCCAAGCGGACGGGACGATGAGCCGCCGATTCGGGGGAACGGGTCTGGGGCTGGCCGTTTCGCGCGAGCTGGTGACGCTGATGGGCGGTCAGATAGGCGTCGAGAGCACCCTGGGTGAAGGTTCGACGTTCTGGTTTACGCTGCCGGTCACCCCGGTGGAGGGGCGGGATGAGATGCCGGCGAAACCAGCGTCCCCCGCCGAGTCGCCGGGAGGCGCGGCGGCCCCGCCCAGCCCCGGCCTGCGCGTGCTGTTGGTAGAGGACAACCCGGTGAATCGGGCGGTGGCCCTGGCGATCCTCGAGCACTGCGGATGCGAAGTCGGCATCGCCGTCGACGGACGGGAAGCAGTGGAGATCTGCGGCGCCGGGGATTTCGATCTGGTGTTGATGGACTGCCAGATGCCGGAAATGGACGGGTATGAGGCCACCCGTGCGATTCGTGCTCGCGAGCATCCCGGAAAACGCGTGCCGATCGTGGCGCTGACCGCCAATGCCATGTCCGGGGACCGGGAGCGCTGCCTCGCAGCCGGCATGGATGACTACCTTGCCAAGCCGATCCAGATCGAGGCCCTGGCGGAGGTGCTCCGTCGCCAGAGTCCGGCCACCCGGCGCGCCGACGGCCATGTTGGGACCGATCGGTAAGATCAAGTGTTCGGTCGTGTTCAAGGTGATCACGCTTGGCCCCTCGACTTCTCTGAATCGTGAACCCCGGGAAGTCGAAACATCAATAGGACGGTCGCCAGCCTCCATGATCCCTGTCTTTTTTCACTGCCGATGGCGCAGCGTCCGGGGTCGCCAGAGCAGCGCCGGCAGCGTAGTCGGCCAGCTCGATCCGCTCGCCTCCGATCACCGATCCGCCCTTGCGAACCAGATTTTCCATCGCCAGAAAGCCGCGCATCCTCTCGGGAGCAACCCAGGCCGTGCGGTCGAGCTGAACGCCGCTGCCCAGGTCGACGCCGCGAGCCTCGATGCGGTAGCTGTCGAAAGTTCCGGCCGGCAAAGTGATCCGCTCGCGTGCGGCGACACGCAACTCGAAGCGCACATTGACCTTCGTGCCATCCGCCCGGGTGACGATGAACTGTGCCGGCCAGCGCTTGCCGAGCGCGTAGTCGTTGATGAAGAACTGGTAGGGCGTCCAGCTTGTGCCGTCAGGCGCGCGGACATTGTTGCCGAACAGGTCGCTCACCTTGCTGCCGTCGTTGTACAACACCTCGTCGCCAGCGATCCTGAGAACGGTATCCGTGCTGCGTGCGGTTTCGGTCTGGCTGACGAGATCGACGGTGCGATACGTGTAACGCTCGCCGGGGCGGAACGAAACCACCTTGCCGCTGTAGGAAGCGGCCTTGCCGTCGGCAGCGCCCGGTACGCACATTTCCGGCCCAAGCGGCGGCGGTGGCGCTGCCTGGACAGGCTTTTCGCCGCGCTCGCGCAGGACCACGTCGAGTCGATGCTGCGCAAGCTCGGCAAACTTGCCACTTGGCCGTTGCCGGATGAAGGCTTCCAGGGGCTCGGGATCTTTTGCTTCGCGCAGGCTGTTCCAGGTCGCCAGATCGGCTTCGAACTCCTTCTGCTCGCGGCTCAGGTCACGACCGCTGCCCGCGACGAAGGCGAAATCACCTTCCAGCGAGGTGCTCTCCCAGGGAATCTGCGCGCCCTCGGAAGCCCGTCGCACCGCCAGCCGAACGCGCTTGAAGACGTCTTCGACCGGTGCGCCCGGCACTTTCATTTCCTTGAGCAGGTTCTCGGTGTACAGCCCGTGCGCACCCTCCCCGTCGTCGGCGGTGTTGCCGGGTGCAGTCGCATAGGCCAGCAGCGTGCCGGGCGGCGCGTCGAGCTGCGAGAGACCCCGGTCGTCGGTGCGAAAATCGCTGCCAAAGGGATTGTTGCGGCAGGCGTCGAGAATCACCAGATTGAGCGGATTGCGCGCACGGCCGAGACTTTCGAGCAGGAGACCGACGTCGACCCCCTGCGCAGCAATATCCGACGGGCGGGTGATGCGTACATCCACCGGCAGCATGAAATTCCGCCAGTTGAGCTGGACCCCATGGCCCGCGTAGTAGAAGACACCAACCGCCCGGTTGTCGCGCGCGAGCGCGTCGCCGAAACCGCGGATGGCCTCCTGCAATTCGCGGCGCGGCGCGTCCACCTTCAGCGTCACGCGAAACCCCGCATCGCGCAGGCGTTCGGCGACCGCGCGCGCATCGCGCGCGGGGTTGACGAGCGGTGAGGCGACATAAGCGCCGTTGCCGATCACCAGGGCGATCCGTCCCGCTGTCGGCTCGGGCGCGACAGCCGAGGCGCTCAGGGGTGCAAGAAGCGCCAAACAGATACAGAGTGCGGTGGCTTTTTGGGCAGGGCGTGGTGGCTTCATGGCAGTCTGCTTTCCTTGGGTTGATGGGCACGCAGGACCGATTATGCCAGATGCCGCCCGTCACCACTTCCTCTGCGCTCACGCCAATGGCAGACGATAGTCCTTGAACATCTCCCGCAGCCTCAGCTTGTGCAGTTTGCCGGTCGCGGTATGCGGCAGTTCGTCGACAAAGGCGACATCGTCCGGGATCCACCAGTTCGCCACCCGGCCCTGCAGGAACTCGAGCATCGCCTCGCGGGTCAGCGCCTGGCCGGGTTTTCTGACGACCACCAGCAGCGGCCTTTCCTGCCATTTATCGTGCGCCGCGCCGATCACCGCCGCTTCGGCGACCGCCGGGTGTGCCACTGCAGCATTCTCGAGCGCGATCGACGAAATCCACTCGCCGCCGGACTTGATCACGTCCTTGGAACGGTCGGTGATCTGCAGGTAGCCATCGGGGTCGATGGTCGCGACGTCGCCGGTGTCGAAGAAACCATCGGCATCGACGATGCCGCCGCCCTCGTCCTGGTAATAGCCGCTGGTGATCCACGGCCCGCGCACCAGCAGGTGGCCGGCGGCCTGGCCGTCCTGCGGCAGGCGCTCACCCTGATCGTCGACGATCTTCATCTCGACACCATAGACCGCCCGCCCCTGCTTCTCCTGGATGTCCAGTTGCTGTTCAAGGGTGTAGCCCTCGTGCTTGGGCAGCAGATTGCAGACCGTTCCGACCGGCGACATCTCGGTCATTCCCCAGGCATGAACGACGAAAGCCCCGAAGGTGTTCGCAAAGGCTTCGCTCATCGCGCGCGGAGCCGATGAACCGCCGATCACGACACGGCGCAGGCACAGTTCGTCCCGGGGCTTCAACCCGGCGTCATCGACATGCTGCAGGAGCATCCGCCACACCGTGGGTACGCCAAGGGCCAGCGTCACCTGCTCGTCGCGCAGCAGTTCATAGACACTCTTGCCGTCGAGCGCCGGGCCGGGCATCACCAGCCGGGCACCGCTCATGGCGCCGGCGTAGGGCATTCCCCAGGCGTTGACGTGGAACATCGGAACCACCAGCAGAAGGGTTTCGGCGACGCCGATGGCCAGGCCGTCGACCGCGCAGGCGGCCCACGCATGCAGTACCGACGAGCGATGCGAGTAGAGAACGCCTTTCGGGTTGCCGGTGGTTCCGGAGGTATAGCACAGCGACGAGGCGGTGTGTTCGTCGAACTGTGGCCAGTCGTAGGCATCGGACGCAGCGCCGAGCAGATCCTCGTAGCAGAGCAGGCCGGGAATGTTGCACACCGGCCGGTGCGCCCGATCGGTCATGACGACAAAACCGCGGACGCCAGGGACCGCCTGCGCCAGTTTTTCGACGATCGGCACGAAACCGAGGTCGAAGAACAGGAATCGGTCTTCGGCATGCCTGACGATGTATTCGATCTGTTCCGGGAACAGACGCGGGTTGATGGTGTGCAGAACCGCTCCCATCCCCGACACGCCGTAGTACAACTCCATATGCCGGTAGCCATTCCACGCCAGGGTGGCGATCCGCTCGCCCGCTGCAACCCCCAGCGCGGTCAGGGCGTTCGCCACCTGTCTGGAACGGCGGCTGATGTCGGCATAGGTACAACGATGCAGCGGCCCCTCGCTGGTACGCGAAATGATCTCGGCCTGTGGATGGCAACGTGCCGCGTGTTCGATCAGCGACGAGACCAGCAACGGCCGCTCCTGCATGAGTCCCCTGAGCATGAGGTATCCTCCTTGTCTCGGTTGAAGTCAAAGTGCTTGCAGCGCCCTGAGTAGTTGTTCGGTGTAGGCACTGAAGCGGTGGACGTCGGCGTGTGCCGCCGCCGGCAGTCGCAGCAGGCGCGCCTGCGGTGCGACGGACAACAGTTGTTCGCTATGCGTGACCGGAATCAGCCGATCCTGCTCGCCATGCACCAGCAGCAATGGACCGCGCAACAGCGAGGCGTCCTGGCAGGTCGCCAGCGGGTAACGCAACAACCAGGTCGGCAGCAGCGGATAATGCGAATGCATGAGCTGGGCCATGCTGCAATACGGTGAGACCAGGATTGTCAGGTCGGGCTGCACCGCTGCCGCCAGGCCGGCAGCCAGCCCCGTGCCGAGCGACCGCCCGAAAATCACCTTGCGCCTGCCGGCGTATTGCGGTGCAACAAAATGCCAGGCGGCCAGCACGTCGGCACGAAGCTGTGCCTCGCTCTCGATGCGGCCGCTGCTCTTGCCGTAGCTGCGATAGTCGAACATGAACAGATCGTAGTTGGCCTCCCGGTAGAATTCGACATTGCTGAACCAGGTCGCCAGATTGCCGTTGTTGCCATGCAGATAGAAAACCACTCCGCGCGGATTCGGCAGTTGCAGGTGCAGCGCCGAGAGCGTCGCGCCGGCAACCGGGATGTCGACCTCATGCACGTCGGCAAGCGCAAAGCGGTATGTCGCCGGCAGCGGATCGGGTTGAAAGATCAGGGTTTCCTGGTAGCAGTAGACCCAGGCCAGTGCGGCCAGATACGAACTGCCGGCCAATGCGGCGACGACCACCAGCACGCGCCGCCACAGCGCGCCGATGTCGGCAGCGACCCGGGCATGGACAATGCTCACCCCGGCCATGTCAACCGATCAGACTGAAGCGATGGATCAGGGGAGGCTGCGCCAGCAGTTCGCCCGCCAGCGTGATCGCCCTGGCCACATGGGCGCTCGCCAGATGAGCGTCAGCGACGGCCTGATCGGTCCACTGCTCGACGGTCACGAACTCCAGCGGATCGTCCTGATTCTGAAACAGCTCGTAGCTCATGCAGCCGGTTTCCTGGCGGCTTGGGCCGAGCAAATCCTGCAACACCGACCGCAGTTCGTTCTCTCTACCGGAGCGAGCGGTAATTCGGGCCATGATTCTGATCATCGTGTCCTCCTTGCGTAGGGGGTCTTGAGAAAAGGCAGCAGAAACGCGTCAGCTTTCCAGGGGTCGCCGTCCACTGATGGCTGTTCATCCATTTCCTTTCGGTCGTTCCTGTTCATCATTCCTTCATACGTGCCGCGCTGGCGCTTGGATGCAGCGAAATCGTCGATCAGGGGTGGCGATGGGAAGGTGATCATCCGGGCCAGCCGGGCAAGACGCACACCCGCTTCCTGTCAGAGGTTCAGCGTCCTGTACACCAGCGCCGCCAGACCTCGCGATACGAGGCTTCCAGTTCGCGTGTGAAACCCGCGTGCTCCATCAGCGGCGACTGCAGCAGGCGCGCGCGCATCGTCGTGCGCAGGCAGCGCAGGCGATTGGCGTCGTTGGCAAGTGCCAGCGCGGTTTCGACATAGTGCTCGGCCGAGTCGGCGACCAGATCGCCGAGGCTGACCTGGTTCAGGATGCTCAGACCCAGCCGCGCGACCTGCCGGCCACCGCAACGCGAGACCACCGGCACCCCCATCCACAGGGCCTCGCAGGAGCAGACGATTGCGATCAGTGTAGCCGGCCAGATCGACGAGGATGTCGATGCCATCGCGACGAATGCGCGCGGCCAGTTCGTCGTCGTCGAGATCGTGGCAATCGACCCAGCGGTCGGCATGCCGGCGGAAAAGCTCGGTCACCTCGTCGGCGCGGTCACGAAAGTAGTAGCAGCAGATCTCGAAAGCCTGATGGTCATGGTGCTCGATGATCGGCAGCAGGAAGTAGCGCACGGCGTGGCGGCAGAAGTCACGCGACAGATAGCCGATGCGCAGTCTCCGTCCGGGGTCGGGCGGGTTGAGCGGAGCAACGATCAGGCCGGCCAGCGGCGCGATCATCCGCGCGTCGAACTCGCGATGTGCGGCGAAAACCTCCTCATCCGAGGGTTCGACCGCAAAATTCAACAGCATGGGCCAGTTGCTCTGTACGTAAGGATCGTCGATTGCCCGCGTCGCCGCGCGGTAATGCGGAAGACCCTCGGGGCCGCGCCATTGCGCCAGCAGCACATTGCCGAGGTTCAGGCGCGCCAGCGGGTGATCAGGATCGAGGTGCAGCACCGCACGGTAGCTGCGTTCGGCGGCGGCGACCTCGCCCTGCTCCTGCAAGGCCTTGCCGAGGTTGTAATGCGCCTCGGCTGCCTGCGGATCGAGTTCGACGGCGCGCTGCAGGTGCGGCAGCGCCGCCATTGGCTGGCCGCTGATGCCAAGAAAGGCGCCGAGCGTCGCCTGCGTGCGTGCGAAGTTCGGTTCGATGGCCAGCGCCTGCCGAACGTGGGCCAGAGCGGCATCGTGCTGCTTTAGCGCCCAGCAGACGACGCCACGTTCGAGCCATGCCGGCCAATGTCCAGGCGAGCGCGCAACGACTTCGCCGTAGAGCGCCTCGGCAGCGGCCCAGCGGCCGGCGGTGTGCGCCTGCCGTGCGCTCTCGAAAAGTGGCTCGACCGCCGCCGGTCGTGCAGCCGAAGCGAACAGCTCGAATGCCTGCGGCCGCCGCTCCACCGACACCGGATCGAAGCCGGCCTCGGTCAGCCGGCGTTGCAGGGTAGCGGCGCTGAAGCCGGTACGGTGCCCCATGTAGTGCCGGCCGGCAGCAATCGACGCACGGTGTCCCCAGAGCACGTCGAGCACCGCGATCGGCCCGATCGGCGAGCGGTACAACTCGCCCTCCAGGTCGCCGCTGGCGATCTTCCCGGCCAGGCTCTGGACGTCGGGCACGACGATATACGCCATCCCGCCGGGCCGCAACACGCGCCGGAACTCGGCGAGAGCGGTCGGCACCTCGTGCGCCAGCAGATGCTCGAGGATGTGAAGGCGTTTGCCAGAACGCCGTCTCCAATTGACGTGCGCTCTCGACGAAAACCCTGTCGCTCATCGTGTCGGGCGAGGCGACGCCGATCTTGTCAAGCCGGTTGACAGGCCTGACCGGGCTACCGATACTTTCGGCAATCCCGTTGGATTCCCGATCCTCCTCAGCGTCTCCCCTGCATCGGTCGGCGCCGTCTGGACGGTGACGACACTGGCCAAAAACTGGCTACGGCCGTTGTGGACGCGCAGGCCCAGGCAGCGGGTGGCGGCCGACCGACTCAATCCACGTTCCTGGAGGACATGACTCCCATGATTCATCGACCATCGATCGTCGCCGGACTGATCGCTGCCCTGTTGGCGGCAGAACCGTTCTCGACCGCGGCAGCACCCATTCCGTCGCCGGATTCCCCGAGGGTACAGCTCCCCGGCACGTCTCCCGCACAGGGTAAGGTGGACGCCGGCCTGAAGGCATTGAACGCCGGCGAGCTGGTGGCCGCCGAGGCCGCATTCACGGAAGCGGCCAGGGTTGATCCCAAGCTGTCCGCAGCCTACATCGGTCTGGCGGAAGTCGCCGCACGGCAAAACAAGCCCGCCCGCGTGGAATACTGGCTGAAGCAGGCGCTGTCGGTCGATCCGAACGGCGCGCTGACGCAGCGCACCTGGGGCCGCTACCTGTTTCAGCAAGGGCGCTTCGTCGAAGCCGAGGTCACTTTCAAGAAGGCGGTCGCGCTCGACCCACGCTCGGTGGACGCTCAGCTCAACCTCGCCGAGAACTCCCTGCTTGGCCTCAAGAAGGCAAAACCGGCAGAAGACGCCTACCGTGCGGCCATCGCGCTCGACGCCGGCAATCCGCAGGCGCATGCGGGTCTGGCCGCGACGCTGGCGGCGCAAGGCCACCCGGATGCGGCACTCGCCGAGTATGAGCAGGCGGTCCGGCTTGCGCCTGCCGACCCGAAGTTCGCGCACGCCCTCGCCCGCTTCCTGGCGTCCCAGGGCAAACTCGATCAGGCTCTGGCCGCACAGCAGAAGATCATCGCCATGGCGCCGGATTTTTTCCCCGCCTACATCGATCTCGGCGACCTGTATCTGGCCAGGGGCGACCTCGACCAGGCCGCCAACACCTATCGCTCCGCCACCAAGGTGACCAAAAACCCGGCGCTGGCCTTCTTCAAACTCGGGACCGTGCTCGAAGGCCAGCAGCGCTGGGCCGAAGCCGAACAGGCCTACCTCGAGGCCGTGCGGAACGACCCGATGATGTATGGCGCGTACAACAATCTCGCCTTCATGGCCGCGGTGCGCAAGGAGCGTCTCGACGACGCGCTGGTCTGGGCCAGGAAGGCGGCTGAACTGGCGCCCAAAGTGACGACGATCCAGGACACGCTTGGCTGGGTCCACCGGGCCCGTGGTGAACTCGGCCCGGCCGCGCAGGCGATCGAGAAGGCGGTTGCCGCCAACCCCAAGAAGGCCGGTTTCCGCTACCACCTCGGGGTGGTCTATGCCGAGCAGGGCAAGAAGAAGGAAGCGGTCGCCGCGCTGCAGAAAGCACTCGAACTCGACCAGAACTTCAACCACGCGGCCGACGCCAGACAGCGCCTGCAGCAACTCTCGGCGAAGTAGCGAGCGCGGGCGGCCGAGGTATGCTGCTCCCCAAAAGAAAAGCGGCCCGCAGGCCGCTTTTCATTCTGCCCTACCGATTCGTTTAATCTGAAAGTCGCATATCTCCCCTCTCCACTCGCTGGAGAGGAAAACGTCAGACTGAACGGCGACGGCGCGCTGCCCCCAGGCCGAGCAGGCCCATGCCCATCAGGACCAGTGTGGCCGGCTCGGGAGTCTTGAAGCTGTCAAGTTCGCGGGCCACGATCTTGTCGTCGACCAGCGCGAAGGTGACAAAGTCCTTGTCGCCAGCGGCCACACGCGTGAAGGTATAGTCGAAGGTGAACACGCGGTCAACCGAACGGTCGTACGAACCGACCGCGTCGGAACCCGAGCAGGAACCGATGTCGGCGCCCGTGCAGACGGTGGAGACTGAAATCTCGGGCAGACCACCGCCGAGATCATCGACCGTCACCTTGCTGTAGGTGGCGAAGCTGGCGGTGATGCCGGCGGTGATCGCCGCGGCGATCGCGGCTGGTGTGGTCGAAGAGGCGAAGACCGAGCCGCCGAGGCCGGTGATGCTGCTGGCAAAGGTCGGACCCAAGGTGCAGGTGCCGGATGAAGAGCAGAAGTCGATACCGATCACATCGGCACTAACGCCGCCAATTGCCGCCAACGTGCTGGCAAGGGTGGCGCCGCCGAGAGTCTTGAAGCCGGCATCGCCGAGCGCGATGATGAAGCGGTTCGAACCGGCACGCCATCCACCACCAGCCGCCGCAGCGCTGATGCCGTCGTAACCCAGTTCGGGGTAATCACCGCCGCCACCGGCGCCCAGCCCGGAGATGGCGGCCACGGTGGTCGCGTTAACCGAATCGACAGGTGCCTTCACCAGACCGAAAGTCGGGTCATTGTAGAAAGCGACCCCACTCGCGACGCTGCCGAATGAACCGAGGCTGGTGAGCAGACCCCCCGCCATCGCTTTCGCGCCGGCAATCGCGCCACCCATGCTGCCGGTGGTGTCGAAAACGAACATCACGTCGATCAGCGCATCCGTCGGTGTCTCTTTGGTGACGGTGACGGTCTTGGTGATGGTCACCGACTCGCCGACGCCGAGGCTGGCGCTGAAGCTGGTGGGCGCAATCGAATCGGCGTAAACGGCGCCGGAGGCCAGGATTCCCAGGGCACCGACTGCAGCGGCGCTGGCCCTTTTAAGGGCTGGAAGAACCGAAGTAAATTGCATTTGATATCTCCTTTGAGAAAGGTTGAAGGGCCTGTCCGGGAGGACTCAAAGGCACCTGCAGGGTACCAAGCAAATACCATGCCAAAGCTTTTCAATATATCGACAACTGATTCATATTAAAAATGAATGATCGAATAATGGGCGGTGACACAGGGTAATTCCTGGTTTCCTTCGGGGCGCGCTGTAAGATTTTTCGACACCTACTCTTACCAGGGGAAATGCCGACAACACGGGTTGCCATTCAGCCAGCCTCACCGGCCGCCCTGCTCATCGCGACCCCGCTCTGGCGTCTGGCCAGCAGCGTATACACCGTCGGCACGACGAACAGCGTCAGGAAGGTGCCGAGCAGCAGCCCGCCGACGATGACCCAGCCGATCTGCTGGCGGCTCTCGGCGCCGGCACCGCTGCCGAGCGCCAGCGGAATCGCGCCCAGCACCATCGCGCCGGCGGTCATCAGGATCGGTCGCAGGCGCAGTTCGGAAGCCTCGATCACCGCCTGCCGGACCCCGTGCCCCTGCGCCTGCAACTGATTGGCGAACTCGACGATCAGAATGCCGTGCTTGGTGATCTGTCGATTTTCTTTACAGGTCGCGCGAACGCTTCCCGAAGCATCATCGCAAAAAATTGAACTAGAACAGCTTTTTTATATGGAACGATTGTTGCTTTCTTGCAGATCAAGCCAATGGTGCCCCAACAGTGCAGGGGGCAAACGCATTCGGTGATCTGGGATCTGAAGAACCATTCACTACACGGAGACTCGTTTGAAAACGTCTAGTAACCATCCCCCGGCAAAGC
>DIME01000160.1 GCA_002425405.1 Candidatus Accumulibacter vicinus | reverse complement strand
TTGTGCAGTGAGAAAGTGAGGCGAAGATGCCGAGGCGAGCACGGATTGTTGCTGCAGATACCCCCTTTCATGTGATCCAGCGGGGGATCGATCGGGGCGCGTGCTTTTTTTCAGAGGACGACTTCCGGTTCTATCTCGAGGCCCTTGCCACTGCCGCGTCCTCGGAAAACGTCGCGGTCCACGCGTATGTTCTGATGACCAACCACGTTCACCTGCTCGTCACCGGCGAGGCGCCCGATGGCATCTCCAACTTGATGAAGAGGTTGGGGCAATGCTACGTTCAGCGTGTCAACCGGACGTATGGTCGTACGGGTTCGCTGTGGGAGGGCCGTTTTCGTTCGTGTCTCGTCCAGGCCGACAACTACCTTTTGGCTTGCCAGCGTTACATTGAGCTGAATCCTGTACGAGCGGGCATGGTCAATAAACCGGGGGACTACCGGTGGTCGAGTTTCCACGCCAACACGGGCCAGGCCATTGACCGGCTGCTGACGCCGCACGCCGTCTTTCTTGACCTGGGCGTAAGCGCCGAGCGTCGGCATGCGGTGTATCGCGAGTTGTTTGACGAGCACCTCGAACCCGCGCTAGTCGCTCGAATACGCGAATCGGCAAACGGGGGCTTCGTGTTGGGCAGCGAGCGCTTTCAGCGCGAGATAGCCTTCATGTTGGGGCGGCGCACGTGGAAGGGCTCGCCGGGCCGACCGGTGAAGCAGACAGTCGACGATACCCAGCAGCAGCTTGCCCTTTGACGCGGCATGGCCCTTTATTTTCAATGGGATGAAGCAAAGGCGCGCAGCAACGAACAGAAGCATGGTGTTTCCTTCGCCGAAGCTGCTGAGCTGTTTGCTGATGACCATTCTTCGTGCGTCCATGACCCGGACCATTCACATCATGAGGAGCGATACCTGCTTTTTGGTGTTTCATCGAGCGGGAGTTTTCTCGTCGTGGCGTATACCGAGCGGTCAGAGACGATTCGTATCATTTCCGCACGCCGCATGACCAGCCAGGAGCGTAAAGCCTATGAACGATGAAGACACCTTGCGGCCGGAGTACCCGGCCGACCTGATCAAGTCCGGTGAGCGCGGGAAGTACGCCCGGCGCTATCGGGAAGGCACCAACCTGATCCTCATCGAAGCTGACTTGCAGAGGCTGTTCCCGGATTCCGAGGCAGTCAATCGTGCTCTTCGCACCTATGCCGAAGAGCACCATATGACGCCGCCCTGAGCATTCAAAATGTCGGAAACAGGATGGATCACCGCCTGCGAATCAAAGCGCGAACTCGGGGAGTCCGGAACTCGGGGGGCATGTCTCGTTTCTGAACTACCTCGATCCTGAGTTCCTGTATGGCACGCCCCCTCAAATCGAATGGGTGCGGCTCTTTTCGGCCACGGTTTCGCGACCCTCTGTCGGGCAATTTGATCCCCCTAATTCGTCCGCCGCCGCCTGAATTGGTCGCCTTTGAGCTAGGAAACGGGTACCCGCCAGGTTACGTACCGCTCCCGAGAGATTCTGACCAGTCATTGATGAGCTAACTATTTGATCTGTCTAAGAGTCTTCGTGGCCGAAAAGAGCCGCACCCAAATGATTCCCGTCGCGCACGCCGTCCCGGAACCTTGGCCAACTCTGCCACAGAACCAATGCTCGAAAAAACCTACACTTGTAACCCCCCTCCAAACATCACCCTATTTGATCATTTACGCCGCGAGTTCCATCACGAAGGTGGACCGTGCTCACCCAACAGCCCAAAACGACAACGCGCGGTCAAGGACCTGTGATCGGTTGGGCTTCGTCCCTCAGCTCAACCTACGCCACTGACACCCGCCGGAGTCAGCGAAGGATGGGGAATCCAGCGGCACCGACGAGACTATATGAACCCTCATCAAACAGTGCCCATTTGATCTCCGGCGAGCGGGAAGTCCGGCATGGCCGGACCGGGAGGTTTTGTTCACACCGCTGAGCGAACCGGAACGAGCGCGAAAACAGGCCGCCAGCCCATGACCGAACTGCCCCCGCGCCGCCTTTGCTCCCTCCATGGCCTTTCGACGACGATGGACTCCATGCCGAAACCGGGCGCGGACCGATCTTCCCGCACCCATGGCGGGGCAGTAGCCCCTTCGATCGAAGATCGCTTGTCAGGAGAAATCACATCATGTCACCACGGATCAAGGAAATCGTCGAATCGATTCGCCATACCTTGGGTCTCGCAGCAGCCCGCGTAGCCCCCGGCGCCGCCCGCTGCGGCAGAGCCCTCCAGCATCGTGGCGTCGGCCTGATGGCGCTGGCAATGCTCGCGGCCGGCGGCTACACGCTCTACGCACATCCGCCATTGCAGAGCATCGGACGTGGCGAAATTGGCCTGCGCGTAAACCAGTTCACCGGCGGCTCGACCGAGGTGCGTGCAGGCGCGGTGCTGATCATTCCGCATCTGCACGAGTTGCGCCGCTTCTCGTTGCGCGACCAGGTTTATCGTCCGAGCGGCGGCATCAGTGCCGGCGGCCCGGCGGCTTTTCAGTCGGTGGAAGGCCTCTCGCTCGGGGTGGACATTTCGGTACGCTACTCGCTCGACCCGCAGCAGATTTCGGTGATGGCCAGAACCCTGCCCCAGGACATCAACGGGGAAATCGTCGAACCGGTTGTGCAGGGCGTGCTCTACAAGACGCTCGCTCGTTATACGGTGCGCGAGATCTTCTCCAGCAAACGCCAGGAGATCCAGCAAGCCATCGAAGTCGAGTTGAAACCCCGCCTGGCTGCCGACGGGATCACGCTGGAATCGGTGACCATCGGCAAAGTGGACCTGCCTTCCGATTACAAGGCTGGGATGGAAAATCTGCTCGCCGAAGAACTGGCAACCGAGAAGATGCGCTACACGCTGGAACTCAAGGACAAACAGGTGAAACAGAGCGAACTCGAAGCGCAAGCCGAGAAGGTCCGCCGGGAGAAAGCCGCCGAGGCTGCGGGCGAAGAGCAGATCATTGCCGCCCGGGCGCAGGCGGAAGCGATGAAGCATGTGCTGCCATTCAAGCAGAAGCAGATCGAGCAGCGCGGGCTGGAAGCCGAGGCCGACAAGCTGGCGCGCATCAAGGCGGCCGAAGCGAGCGCACAGGCGCGTCGCATCGAGGCGGCCGGCGAGGCCGATTCGCGCCAGAAACTGGCCGACGCCGAAGCCTATCGCCAGGAGCGCATCGGCAGGATCGCCAGCGAGCAACTGGCACGCGATGGCGCGCTGATCTCGAAGAATCCCTTGCTGATCCAGAAGACGCTGGCCGACAAGCTCTCCGACAAGATCTCGGTCATCATTGCGCCGCCCCCCACTGACGGCGGCTTCATCGGCGCCACCCTGCTCGGCAGCGGCAGGAACGGGCGTGCCCAGGCAGCGAGCCAGGCGGCGTCAGACGCCCAGGGCGCTGAAGAAAGCGGCGAGGGTGGACAATGAGCCTGCTCGCCACCGCGCTCACCGTCGTTGCCATCGTCACCCAGGACCAGGCCGCCCTGCGCGCCGCGCCCAGGGAATCGGCCGTCCAGCAGGCCGTCCTGTGGCAGGGTGACTCCCTCGAAATTCGCGCCACCAAGGGCGATTACCTGCAGGTCTATGATCATCGCCGGGAGCGTGCCGGTTACATCCGCGCGAGCCAGGTTCGCCAGCAGACACTGCAACCGGAAAATGCTCCCGAGCTGCTGGCGGTCGTCCGCTTCCTGCGCGACACGCCGGGGGCGGAGGCGCTGGGAATCGGCTATGCCGCCGCCTATCTCAAGGCGGCGCCAGCCGATGCGATCAACGCAGAGGTCTTCGACGCGCTCGGGACTTTCGCCGAACGTCTGGCCAAACGCGCCACCGTTCGCCAGGGGAAAACCCCCGATACCAGCGTCGCTGCGCACCTCGAAGTCGCCGCGGCCTATGGTGTGCGCATGCTCAGTTTCGAGCGCGACGAGCAGCTTCAGCTTTGCTATAACGGTGACGCTTTCCGGCGCGTTCTCGCGTTGCCGGCGAGCGACCAGCAGAAGGCCCAGGCCGCGCTGGCACTGACCCGTCACGATTGCGTTGCGCCGGCGCTGACCCCAACGGAGCGCCTGGCGGTCGACCACTGGCGTGCCGAAGTGCTCGATCGGGTCGAAACCACTCGCCTGCCAGAGGTTCTCAAGAACCGCCTGCACCTGCGCCGGGCCGGCGTATGGGCCAGTCTCGCCTGGCAACGGGCGAGGCGCTCGGAAGCGGGCGCCGGGCCAGTCACTGCGGCGGGCAAGCGTGCGGTCGACGAACTCGCGGCGATCAACCGGAGCGAGCTGGCTGAGACGGATGCGGCCACTTACAGCGACGCCGCGATTCGCGTCGGCGCTTCGCGCTGGGCCGCCGAACCGCCGGCAGGCACCATGCCTTCGGCGACAGCCCCCAGCAGCCTCGGGATCGCCACCAGCCCCGGCCAGCCTGGGGAAACCTGTGTACATCTCGTCGATTCCCGGCACGATGCCAAGCACGCCCTGCTGACGCGTTGTACCTACGGCATCGTCTGGACCGCGTCGGCCGCCGCGCACCCGCAGGGAACGGCTCTGGCGCTGGCCGTACAGCCGCTCGATGGCTGGCGCGAGATGTGGGTTTTTCGTCAGGAACCGACTGGTTGGAAGGTCGATGTCGTTCCGCCGGCGACGGTGCAACCGACCCTCGGCTACGTCGAATTCGCCGGCTGGGTGCCCGGCAGCGGACAGATGCTCACCGCTCGAGAGGCGAAAGTGGACGGCCGCTACAAGCTCAGTTTCGAGCTGCTCAACCCGTCCACCCTCGAGATCGATCGCTGGGCCGACAAACCGGCTTCGCTGTCTGCCTTCCAGCGCTGGCAGGCGCCAGCATGGAAGGCGCGGACGGTGAGCATTCGCTGATGACGGGTGAAGTTCCGATGGCGCCGTCCGGTGGACTTGCTCATTTTCACCACTCGATCGCTTGGCCATCGCGGAAGAAACCGCCGCTCGGGCCGTCGTCCGGCAGCAGTGCCGCCCAGACGATTCCTTGGGCGCCTTCCTCGGCACTGCGGGTGGCGTTCTCGCCACCCATGCCGGTACGGCACCAGCCGGGGCAGACCGAGTTGATCTTGATCGGAGTGCCTTCCAGCTCCTTGGCCGTGAGGCGGGTCAGCGCGTTCAGCGCCGCTTTCGACATCCGGTAACCCGGCCAGTAGCCACCCATCTGGGCCAGTTGTCCCATGCCGGACGAGACGTTTACAATTCGCCCCCAGCGATTCTCGCGCATCAGGGGAACGATGACCTGAATCAGGCGCAGCGGTGCGAGTGCGTTGCAGGCGTGCGTCGCCGCCACCAGATCCGGATCGACCACCACCACGCTGGCCGCCTGCGGAGCCAGAAAATCCGGCGCTTCGAGAAAAACGCCGGCATTGTTCACCAGAATGTCGGCGCGGCCGAACTCGCGGCGCAGGCGGGCGCCCAGGGCGGCAACGGCGCTGGCGTCGGTGACATCGGCCACATGCGGCATCACCTCGTGCCCGCTCGCGCGCAGTTGTCGGGCGGCGTCCTCGATCGCTTCGGCGCCGCGCCCGACCATCAGCACCATGCACCCGGCGGCCGCCAGATCGCGCGCCACGGCGAGGCCGATGCCGCGCGCGGCACCGGTCACGACGGCAAGTTTCTGAGCTAGCATGCTTGTCTCCTGTTATTTGAACGTGGAGCCCTCATCATGCAATGGTCTGACGCGCTCGGCAAGCCGCACGCTTGCTTTCCCGGCATACCGCGCATCGTCTCGCTGGTGCCCAGTCTGACCGAGTTGCTGGTCGACCTCGACCTCGGCGAGCGGCTGGTCGGCCGCACCGGTTTCTGCATTCATCCGCGGCAGGTCGTCCGGCGGGTGCCGAAACTCGGCGGCACCAAGGGTTTCGACATCGACAAACTGCGTGCGCTGCAGGCAACGCATGTGCTGGTCAACATCGACGAAAACCGTCGCGAAGAAGTCGAAGCCCTGGCCGATTTCGTTCCGCACCTGATCGTCACCCACCCGCTGACTGCCCGCGACAACCTCGAACTCTACCGCCTGCTGGGCGGGATTTTCGGGCGCGAAAAAGAGGCCGAGGCCCTCTGCGCCGACTTCGAGCGCGCCTGGGCGGCGCTCGGCACGCTGGCCAATGGGCGACCGCGGCAGCGAGTGCTCTACCTGATCTGGCGCGAACCCTGGCTCAGCGTCGCCCGCGACACCTACATCTCGCACATGTTGGCCGCCGCCGGCTGGGATACGCTGCCGCAGGCAAGCGCGGTCCGCTATCCGGAGGTCGATTTGCCGGGGCTGGCGCGGGCAGCCGAGATCGTATTTCTTTCCAGCGAACCCTACCCCTTCCGTGCCAGCCATCTGCGTCAGTTGACAGAACGACTGCCGGGCATCCGCGCGGCGCTGATCGACGGCGAAATGGTTTCCTGGTACGGCAGTCGGGCGATCCGCGGGCTCGCCTATCTGCGCGAGCTGCGTGCCAGTCTTGACGAGTGCTGACGGTGCTTCAGGACTCGTCGGAGGGGTCCCCCTCGTCATCCCGCGCCCAGCCCCGGCAGCGCTCGACCGCCCGGTGCCAGCGCCGGAACAGGCGTTGGCGCCTGCTCTCGTCGAGGTGCGGCGTATAGCGGTTGTCGAGCTGCCACTTCTCGGCCAGTTCCACGCGACTGCTCCAGAAACCGGTGGCCAGCCCGGCCAGATAGGCGGCACCCAGGGCGGTGGTCTCGACAATTCGCGGCACCTCCACCGGCACCCCGAGAATGTCGGCCTGAAACTGCATCAGCAGACGGTTGACCGAGGCGCCGCCATCGCAGCGCAATTCCTTCAGGGTGATTCCGGAATCGCGCTGCATCGCCTCGATCACGTCGCGCGTCTGGTAGGCCATGCTCTCGAGCACTGCCCGTACGAGGTGGCCCCGGGTGGTACCGCGGGTGATGCCGATCAGCAGGCCACGGGCGTAGGGATCCCAGTGCGGCGCACCCAGACCGACCAGCGCCGGCACGAAATAGACGCCTTCGTTGTCCGGCACCGACCGCGCCAGCGCCTCGACTTCGGTCGCCGACCGGATGATTCCGAGACCGTCGCGCAGCCACTGCACGGCTGCGCCGGTGATGAAGATGGCGCCTTCCAGGGCATATTCGACAGGCTCGTCGCCGATTCCCCAGGCGATGGTGGTCAGCAGTTTCTCCTTGCTGAGGACCCGCTGGGTACCGGTGTTCATCAGCACGAACGAGCCGGTGCCGTAGGTGTTCTTGGCGAGACCCGCGCCGTGGCAGGCTTGCCCGAACAAGGCCGCCTGCTGGTCGCCGGCGACGCCCGCGACGGGGATACCGTGCGTCCCGAAGAACATCTCCGGATCGGTCGACCCGAAAATGCACGCAGACGGCCTGACTGCGGGGAGGATTGCCTTGGGGATGTCGAGCAGTTCGAGAATTTCTTCGTCCCAGCACAGTTCCTCAATGTTGTACAGCAGCGTGCGCGAGGCGTTGGAGTAGTCGGTGGCATGCGCCTTGCCGCCGGTCAACTGCCAGACCAGCCAGCAATCGATGGTGCCAAACGCGATTTCGCCGCGCCCGGCGCGTTCGCGCAGACCGTCGACCTGGTCCAGCAGCCACTTCACCTTGGTTCCGGAGAAATACGGGTCGATCACCAGGCCGGTCTTGTGGCGGATCATTTCCTCCAGGCCCCGCGCCTTCAGTTCGTCGCAATAGCGGGCCGTTCGACGATCCTGCCAGACGATCGCCCGGGCTACCGGTTTGCCAGTGGTTCGCTCCCAGAGCACGGTCGTTTCCCGCTGGTTGGTGATCCCGATGGCGTGCAGATCGCTGGCCCGGACACGCGCGCTGCGCAGGGCTTCGCCGATGACCTTGAGCGTCACCTGCCAGATTTCCTCGGCGTCGTGCTCGACCCAGCCCGGTCTGGGATAGTGCTGGGTGAACTCGGAATAGGCCCGACCCTTGACCTGACCGTCGTGGTCGAAAATCAGCACCGTCGAACCGGTGGTGCCCTGGTCGATCGATAGAACGTAGCTTGCCCTCATGGTTCGAGAGTCTAGGCAAGAGTTGACAGCCAGGTCAAGCGCCATCCGGCCTTGTGCAGTGCGATCCGCTGGCACGGCACAGCGCTGTTAGAATCTGGAATTCAACCATTTCCTTTGCCAGGTGCAGGTATGCAGATCACCCTTACCCGTCCCGATGACTGGCACCTCCATCTGCGCGATGGTGCGGCGCTGGCCACCGTCCTGCCGCACACCGCGCGCCAGTTTGCGCGCGCCATCGTGATGCCCAATCTGCGCCCGCCAATCACGACCGTCGCCGCTGCCGAGGCGTATCGTGCGCGCATCCTGGCGGCGCTGCCGCCGGGTGTGACGTTCGAACCGCTGCTGACCCTTTACCTGACCGACCATACCCCCGCCGATGAAATCCGACGGGCCGTCGATAGCGACTGCGTGCACGCCGTCAAGCTTTACCCGGCCGGCGCGACAACCCACTCCGACGCGGGCGTGACGGAGATCGCCCGATGCGCGCCCGCGCTGGAGGCAATGGCCGAGCTGGGGATGCCGTTGCTGGTGCACGGCGAAGCGACTGACCCGGCGGTTGACGTATTCGACCGCGAGCGGGTGTTCATCGAGTGCGTGCTGCGACCTCTGCTGGCGCGGCACCCACAGCTCCGGGTCGTTTTCGAGCATATCACGACCGCTGACGCCGCCGACTTCGTAGCCGCTTGCGGGCCGAATGTTGCGGCAACGATCACCGCTCACCACCTGCTTTACAACCGCAACGCCATTTTTGCCGGCGGGGTGCGTCCGCATTATTACTGCCTGCCGGTCCTCAAACGCGAGCGGCATCGCCAGGCCCTGCTGCGCGCAGCCACTTCCGGCAACCCGAAATTCTTTCTCGGGACCGATTCTGCGCCACATGCGCGCGCCAGCAAGGAAGCTGCCTGCGGTTGTGCCGGTTGTTATACGGCGCATGCGGCACTCGAACTCTACGCGACCGCCTTCGAGTCGGCCGGCGCGCTCGACCGGCTGGAGGCCTTCGCCAGTTTTCATGGCCCCGACTTCTACGGCTTGCCGCGCAATGGCGGTCAGGTGACACTCGCACGGCGGGACTGGCGAGTCCCCAAGACCTTCGCCTACACTGATGACGATCGGCTGGTCCCTCTGGGGGCTGGCGAGTGGCTGCACTGGCGGATGCTCGACTGAGTTTGCCGGCCTTTTTCCGAATTCACTGGAGGAAATTCCCTTGTCACTGAAAAGGCTGTTCCCTTGCTTGCTGCTGCCGCTGCTGGTGGCCTGCTCGGATCAGCGCGCGTCTTTCGAGATCGCCTCGCGCCAGCATTCGCTGACGCTGATTCGTGTGCAGAACTTCTTCTGGGAAAAGACCGCCAGGTACGCGATCGTCGCAGCACGCATGCCCGATTGCATGCGTCGGCACGAGATGGGACCGGGAGGCACTGAAAGCAAGGTCGAGGTCTATGCGCCGGGAAACGATGCCTGGATTCTCAAGCAGGGCAAGCGCATGTTTGTCGTCGAGACGCGCAGTTGCGAAGGCTTTGCGAAGCTTGACGGCGAACCCGAAGGTGGCATGGGCCCCCTGCAGGGAACGTTCCAGATGCGCAGCGGAACCCTGGCCTTTGTCGCCGCTCCGCGCGATGCTCCTGCAGCGCAGTAACGCAGTGAGCGGCACGCGCCTGGACCGGAGGGCTTCGCCGCCGCTCAGCAGGCGTCTGCCAGTACCTTGTTCAGCCAGGCCTCGATGTCACGCAGTTCCTCGAGGCACACCGTATGCTCGGCGTCGTAGCCATGCCACTGCACCGGGTAGTCCGCGGCCTTGAGCAGTTTGGCGGCACGTTTGCCGAGGTCGTAGGGAATGACCGGGTCGGCACGCCCATGTGCCATGAAGATCGGCACGTCGCGGTTGGCCTGTTGCGCTTCTTCAGCCAGCGTCTCGGCGAGCGGCAGATAGCACGACAGCGCCAGAATCCCGGCCAGGCGCCGCGGGTGACGCAGACCGGTGTGCAAGGCGATGACTCCGCCCTGCGAGAAACCAGCCAGCACGATGCGCGCATCCGCGATGCCCCGTGCATTCTCCCGGTCAAGCAGGGCTTCGATCTGTTGCGCGGATGTCCGCACGCCCTCCGCCTCCTCGCGTCCCGGCGCAAAATCGACTGAGACGATGTCGTACCAGGCGCGCATCACGTAGCCTGCATTGATGGTCACCGCCCGCATGGGCGCGTGCGGAAAGACAAAACGCAGCGCCGGCAACCGATCAAAATCGAATTCGTCTACGATCGGCTCGAAGTCATGCCCGTCGGCACCCAGGCCGTGCAGCCAGATGATCGCGCACTTGGGGGGCTCGCCGGTCTGCCGCTCGACGGTGGGCAACAACAGGCTGGCAGCGGTGGCGGGGGGTGGCTTGACGGTCATGGTAGGGATCCTTGTTCTTGTGGGGGTGCCATTGTAGCAGTCACCCCGCCTGCGGCCGCATGCACCAGCACGACGCGACAGGACCGCGCATGAAGGTTTGCCGTAGTGATCAGACCTTGCGAATCTGGGCCATGATCGCTTTGGCAATGGCTGCCGTGCCGTCCTGGCCGCGGAATTCGATTGGGCAGACCACGGTCAGCGCCTTTTCAACCGCCCGTTCCAGAATGCGTGCGCCATGTGCCAGCCGGGGTTCGCCGTGCTGGTCGGCCAGCCAGTCCAGCATCAATGCCGCCGAAAGGATCTGGGCAACCGGATTGGCGATACCCTGACCGGCCATGTGCGGTGCACTACCGTGCGCAGGCTGAAAAACCGCGTGCTTTTCCCCGATGTCGGCCGACGGCGCCAGACCGAGGCTGCCCACAACACCGGCTGCCAGGTCGGAAAGGATGCTTCCGAAAGCGTTCTCGGTCACCAGCACGTCGAAGTCCCACGGCGCCTTGACCAGGTTCATGGCCGTCGCGTCCACGTATGCGTACTCCGACTTGATCTCAGGGTGTTTGGCGGACACCTCGGCGAAGACCTTGCGGAAGAAGGCCATCGAAGAGAGTACATTGGCCTTGTCGACGCAGGTGACTTTGCCCGTACGCCGCCGGCTCTTGGCGCGTCGTGAGGCGATACGGAAAGCAAACTCGGAAATCCGGCGGCTGCCGTGGCGCGAGATCTTCATCGTCTCCCAGGCGAGTTGGTCCTCCTCCACCGTCCCTCGCCCGCGCGAGTAGAAAAACCCTTCGCTCTGCTCACGAACGATCACCAGATCGATCAGCGCTGCACGCTTGTCAGCCAGTACGCGCGGCAGGCCAGGATAACTGCGGATTGGGCGCAGACCGGCGTACAGATCCATTTCAACCCGCAAATCGAACTGCGTGGAAATTTCCGTCCCATCGGGGTAACGGACCTCCGGCAGGCCAAAGGCGCCCAATAGAACGGCATCGGCTTTCTTGCACACGGCCATGCTTTCATCGGAGAAGGCGGTGCCGGTTTTCTGGTAGAAACCCGCACCACCCTCAAGTTTGCGGTAGTCGAAACCGATGCCACCCAGGCGCTCCTGCAGAATGTCAAGCACTTGCAGGCAGGCAGCCACGATTTCAGGGCCAATGCCGTCGCCGGGAATGACAGCGATGTGAAAGCGCGAATCTCTTTTCATGGGTTCGGTTGTCCTGGAGGTGCAGCAATGCGGATGCGGTGATCGACAAATACATCAGGCTGGTGCTTGGCCAAACAAGGAGCCAGCCCTGCGTCAACCGCAGAGGTCATGCCCGCCTCCTCGCTGTCCACAACCATGCACACTTTAATTAAACACGCCGCGCGGTCAAGGGCTTTTTGCTGCCGGCATCAGATTTCATGGCCTCGGGTACCAAGCGTCGGCCCCGAAGCATGCATCTCGGGAGCGCTACTCGATCCCGCACGGGCATTCCTGCCGGGGCGCGTGGGGGTTGCCCTCGTTGCGCCTGGCCTACAGCACATGTTAGGGTTGTTTCCTCAATCATCCGTCGGAGGGCAATCCCATGGCATTCAATCCCGCATCGCGAGTCCAGGATTATCTGGTGTTCGGTGAGTTCGGGGATGTCAATCCGTCGATCACCGACTCCTCCACCTATACATTCCTGAGCCCGGAACGAATGGCGGAGTTGTTCGAGCACGAGATCGAAGGCTGCTTCCTCTACTCGCGCCACTTCAACCCGACCAACAAGTACCTGGCCAGTGCGCTGGAAAGGATGGAGGACGGTGAGGCGGCGCAGGTCATGGCCTCCGGGATGGGGGCGATCAGCACCACCTTGATGACCCTGTGCGGGGCCGGCGACGAGATCGTCTGCGGCCGCAGCATATACGGCGGCACCTATGCGTTGCTGAAGAACCTGCTGCCGCGCTTCGGCGTCAACACGCGCTTCGTCGACCTCTGCAATCACGACGCCGTCCGTGCCGCGATGACGCCGCACACGCGCGTCCTCTACTGCGAGTCGCTCAGCAACCCTCTGCTCGAAGTCAGTGACCTGCCGGCACTAGCCACCATCGCGCACGAGAACGGTGCCCGCCTGGTGGTGGACAACACCTTCACGCCGATGATCCTGTCGCCGCTACGCCACGGCGCCGACGTCGTGGTGCACAGCCTGACCAAGTTCGTCAATGGCACCAGCGACTGTGTTGCCGGCTGTGTCGTCTCGTCGCGAGACTTCATTGCCCGGCTCAACGACATCAATGCCGGACCGAGCATGCTCCTGGGGCCGGTGCTCGACAGCACGCGCGCGGCGAGCATCCTCAAGAACCTGCACAGTCTGCACATCCGCCTGCGCCAGCACGGCAACAACGCGCTGTACCTGGCCAACCGGCTCGAAACGATGGGTTATACGGTGCATTACCCCGGCCTCGCCGGCCATCCGCAGCATCGGCTGCTGGCCCGGCTGATGAATCCCGGTTATGGCTGGGGGGGAATGCTGACCTTCGACGCTGGCGATCACGCCGCCGCCAATCGCCTGATGACGCTGATGCAACGCGACAAGGTCGGCTACCTGGCGGTCAGCCTCGGCTACTTCAAGACCCTGTTCACGACTCCTGGCCATAGCACATCGTCCGAGATCCCGATTGAGGAACGCGAGGCCGCCGGCCTGCACGACGGGCTGATCCGCTTTTCGATCGGACTTGACGAAGATATCTCGGAGACGATGGCGCGCATCGAACGCTGCCTTGGTGAAGCCGGCATCAAACCCGGCAGATGACATCGCCCAACCCGGCGACGGCCTTCCTCCGGGGAAAGGCGACGGCCATGCCCCAGAAAAAAATTTTTTCCGCCGCCGATGCGCCGCAAGCCGGTGATTTCACGGCTTTTCCAGAAGCCTGCAGGGTTGTCGGAGAATAACTACATCTAGTCTTGTGGTTGTCTTTCACCACTACATGCAGTAGCTTTACGTCTGTCCCGCCCTGCAGCCAGCGGCTTTGCCGAACCTGGATCTGCACGTTCAGGCACGCCCATCAGCCGCACCGCGTCGATCAGACCGGTGCCGGCAAGCCGCACCCATTTCTTTGCCATCCATCCTATGGAGGACGACCCATGAGCCAGCTCGTACATCAGCTTCCCCTGTCCGAAGTCGCCGAAGCTCCCGCGATCGTGCCACTTGCCGAACAGGAAATCGCCGCCGAAGTACTCGTCGAAAAATATGCCAAGGGTCATGAACTCTCGGTTCACGACGTGCGCCGCCGCGTCGCCCGCGCCCTTGCCGCCGCCGAGGAAGAGAAGCAGCGCGCGCATTGGGAAGCGCGCTTCCTGTGGGCGCAGGAGAATGGCTTCGTGCCGGCCGGACGCATCAACTCGGCCGCCGGGACAACTCTCGCGGCGACGCTGATCAACTGCTTCGTGCAGCCGATCGGCGATTCGGTGGTTGAAATCGTCGATGACAAGCCCGGCATCTACAGTGCCCTGGCCGAAGCCGCCGAAACCATGCGGCGGGGCGGTGGCGTCGGTTACGACTTCTCGTCGATCCGCCCGATCGGCGCGCTGGTCAAGGGCACGCAGTCGCGCGCATCCGGTCCGGTATCCTATATGCGCGTTTTCGACCGCTCGTGCGAGACCGTCGAATCCGCTGGCGCCCGCCGTGGTGCGCAGATGGGCGTGCTGCGCTGCGACCACCCGGATATCGAGGTCTTCATCCACGCCAAGGATCACGGCGACCTCTCCAACTTCAACGTCTCGATCGCCGTCACCGACGCTTTCATGCGGGCCGTCGAAACCGATGGCGAAGTCGAACTGATGCACCGCGCCGAGCCCAGCCTGGACATGAAGCGTGACGGCGCCTTCCAGCGCGAAGACGGCGTCTGGGTGTACCGCCGCGTGCGCGCCCGCGACCTCTGGGACCAGGTGATGAAATCCACCTACGACCACGCCGAACCGGGAATCCTCTTCCTGGACCGCATGAACAAGGACAACAACCTCTACTACTGCGAAGTCATCGAGGCCACCAACCCCTGCGCCGAACAACCGCTTCCGCCCTACGGCTGCTGCTGCCTGGGATCGATCAACCTGACCCTGTTCGTCCGGGACGCCTTCAGCGCGCTCGCCGAGTTCGACTTCGAGGCCTTCGGCGAAGTCATCAAGGTGTCGACGCGCATGCTCGACAACGTCCTCGACGTCACTGCCTGGCCGCTTGCCCGCCAGCGCGAGGAGGCCGCCAACAAGCGCCGCGTCGGGCTCGGCTTCACCGGCCTCGGCGACACTCTGTGCATGCTGCGCTTGCGCTACGACCGCCCGGAAGCGACCGCGATGGGCGCGCGCATTTCCGAATTCATGCGCGACACCGCGTACCGCGCGTCGGTCGAACTGGCGAAGGAACGCGGCGCCTTTCCGCTGTTCAACGCCGAACTCTACCTCTCGGGCGGCAATTTCGCGTCGCGCCTGCCGGCCGACATCAAGAGCGAAATCCGCAAGCATGGCCTGCGCAACTCGCACCTCTTGTCGATCGCACCGACCGGAACCATCTCGCTGGCCTTTGCCGACAACGCCTCGAATGGTATCGAACCACCATTCTCCTGGACCTACAGCCGCAAGAAGCGCATGGCCGACGGCACGCTCAAGGAATACATCGTCGAGGATTACGCCTGGCGTCTCTACAAGCACTGCGGCGGCGATGTCGAAAAGCTCCCCGACTATTTCGTCACCGCCCTTGAAATCTCGGCACAAGCGCACAAGAACATGGTTGCCGCGGTGGCCCCGTACATCGACACCTCGATCTCCAAGACGGTCAATGTGCCTGCCGATTACCCCTATGAAGACTTCCAGGATCTTTACCTGAGCGCCTGGAAATCCGGCCTCAAGGGGCTGGCCACCTACCGCCCGAATACCGTTCTCGGGTCGGTGCTGTCGGTCGGGTCACAATCCATCGCGCAGAAACAGGCCGAAGACAAAAAGCAGCCGCAGGATTTCGTCACCGGCGACGCCAACCGCCGCCTGACCATCAAGACCCTGCCGGCACCGGTACTCGCCAGCCTGCGCTGGCCGAACCGCCCACACCTGCCGGAGGGCAATATGGCCTGGACCTACATGATCGAGCACACGCACGGCAAATTCGCACTCTTCGTCGGCCAGGTCGATCAGGACGAGCGCCGCTGGCCCTTCGAAGTCTGGGTCAATGGCCCGGAACAGCCGCGCGGTCTCGGCGCCGTCGCCAAGACGCTGTCGATGGACATGCGCGCCAACGACCACGGCTGGCTGGCGCTGAAACTTGAATCGCTGGCCAAGACCGCCAGCGACGAGAGTTTCGAGATGCCTTTTCCGCCGCATGGCGAACGCAAGCGCATGCCCTCGGTGGTCGCCGCGATGGCCCGACTGATCCAGTTCCATGTCGAACGCCTCGGCGCTTTCGAGTACGAAGGCACGACACCGGTGCTCGACGCGATGTTCAGCCTCAAGGAACCGAAGACCGGCACCGATGGGACGTTGTCGTGGACCGTCGATGTCTATAACCCGGCGACCAGTGAAGACTTCGTCCTCGGCCTCAAGGAAATCACCCTGCCCGACGGCGTCACCCGCCCCTACTCGGTATGGCTCTCCGGCAACTACCCGCGCGCCCTTGACGGCCTGACCAAGCTCCTTTCGCTCGACATGCGCGTCATCGACCCGGCGTGGATCGGCATGAAGCTTCGGAAACTCCTCGACTACCCCGAACCGCTCGGCGACTTCATGGCCTTCATTCCCGGCACCCGCCGTCAGACCACTTACCCCTCGACGGTGGCCTACCTCGCGCAACTGATCATCCACCGCTACGCGATGCTCGGCATTCTCGACGAGAGCGGCCTGCCCAGGCAGCAGATGGGGATTCTGCAGACGCCGGCAGGCAGCACGGCCACGCAGCCGACACCCGGAAAACTATGTAGTGAGTGCGGGAATCTGACGGTGATCCGGAAAGACGGATGCGATTTCTGTACGGCTTGCGGGGCAGTGGGGAGTTGTGGGTGAAGGGGTGCGGATGGGGGAATCAATCCTGACCCCCTCGTTGTTCGCCTCTTGCGCCCATCGTCTGAAGATGCGCTCCCAGACCCCCGGCTTGCTCCAGCGAGAGCGTCGGGTGTGTGCACCACGCGAAAGTCCCCGAAACGCTCGGGCAGATCGCGCCAGGGGATACCTGTTCGATACCGGTAGAGCACCGCCTCCACAAAAACCCGCGATTGTCTCGGGCGGTGGCTCCAACATGCCCAACCCGCCCGGGCAGGAGATCCCTGATGCGTTCCCATGGGTCGTCTCTCAGTGCGTGCCGCTGCTTCATCGGTTCGCCAGCATCCAACGCGCATGAGCCCGCAATTGATGACACGCCCTAGCTCCATCAGGGAAGCTTTCGGCCAAACCCCGAGGATGTTCTTGCCCCCGCCAAAATGGCTGCGGAGGGCTTCGGCTGGCTGAATGAGATTCTGGTCAGTATCCGGCGAGAAGCCGAAGGCAAGAACTGCGCGCCACGCATCGTCAAGCTTGCTGCTGCCGGGGCTTACCTCGCTGACGACCTGAAGAGCTCTTGCGGCAGCGAGCACGAAAGCATGTTGCGGAAGCTGCAGGGGGTCGGGATTCTTCCGCCAGATCGAAGGCCGATTGATTGAGGCCAGAACCAGACCCGGCCAAGCGCCGGGTTTTTCCTGCCTGACGTTGATCCGGATGGCTGGATTTTGCTTACCATCAACGTCAGTTCGGGATAACGAA
>DIME01000159.1 GCA_002425405.1 Candidatus Accumulibacter vicinus | reverse complement strand
ACGTCGATTTCGAGCACGTAGTCGAGGGCCACACCGGCGACCTTCATCGCCTCGGCCTGCGGCAAGGTGCGCGGGAAACCATCAAACAGATAACCGCTCCGGCAGTCGTCCTGCTGCAGGCGATCCGTGACCAGGCCGATGATGATCTCGTCCGAGACCAGGCCACCCGCATCCATGACCTTCTTCGCCTCGACGCCGAGGGGCGTGCCGGCTTTCACTGCCGCACGCAGCATGTCCCCGGTGGAGATTTGCGGGATGCCGAATTTTTCACGAATGAACTGGGCTTGAGTGCCTTTGCCAGCGCCTGGAGCACCGAGCAGAATGAGTTTCATGGTTCGCCCTAAGAGAACATCAAATCAAGCGGTTTATCCAAAACTTCATGTACTTGCACTCCAGCTACCGAACTGTGGCAGAACGCTGTCGTGATCAACAGGCCGAAACTTACCCTCAAATGCGCGTACGGTCAAACGTTTTTGAACCATTCCTGCACGCGCTGTGCATCTTCCGGGGTATCCACGCCTGCGCTCGGCAGATCATCAACAATCGCCACGCTGATGCGCAGACCGTGCCACAGGGCGCGCAACTGCTCGAGCGCTTCAAGGTTTTCCAGCGGCGACGGGGCCAGCCCAGTATAGGTACGCAGGAAATGCGCGCGATAGGCGTACAGGCCAATGTGCCGGTAGGCAAGCATCCCGATCGGCAAGGTCTCACCGCCAGCTTCGCGAGAGAAGTGATCGCGCGCATAGGGAATCGGCGCTCGCGAAAAATACAGGGCGTCGCCACTGGCCGCCAGGACCACCTTGACAATATTCGGGTTGAAAAAATCAGCCGCTTCCGACAGCGGATGTGCCAATGTGGCGATCTCGGCACCACTTCCCACCAGTCGAGCGGCTGCATGGACCATCCAGGCCGGATCAATCAAAGGCTCGTCGCCCTGTACATTGACCACGATCGTATCGTCCAGCCAGCCCGACAGCTCGACCACCTCGGCCAGACGGTCGGTGCCGCTGGCGTGCTCCGATCGAGTCAGCAGGGCGCGCAGGCCGTGCCGCTCGACAGCCGCCAGCACCTCCGCGTGGTCGGTCGCCACGACCACTTCCTCGGCACCCGATAGCAGCGCACGCTCGGCCACCCGTACGACCATCGGCTTGCCACCGAGGTCGAGCAGAGGCTTGGCCGGCAAACGGGTCGAGGCATAGCGCGCGGGAATGACGACCTTGAAGCGCATCACTCCCTCCTCCTTCCTGCGGCCAGCATTCTGCCGCGGTCAGAGTTCGTCGATCGAGAACTGGCGGGCTTCTTCTTCGAGCATGATCGGGATCCCGTCGCGAATCGGAAAAGCCAGCCTGCAGGGTTTGCACAGCAGTTCCGATTGCGCCTTGCGGTATTCGAGATTGGCCTTGCAGATCGGGCAGACGAGAATGTCAAGCAGACGCGCGTCCATGCAGTTTCTCCAGAATGGTCTCGAACAGGGTCGCCTGGCCGGGCGGGGAACAACCGATGACCGCCTCGACCGGCAGCATCCAGGCCTCGCCGATGGCCAGCGTTGCGCATTTTACCGCATCTTTCTCGGTCATCAGCAGTACGCCGTCCCTGGCAAAGGCCAGGTCGCCGGCCTGATAGGAATGGTGATCGGGAAAGGGATGCGCTGCAAACTCGAGCCCGAGAGCTTGCAACTGCCGGAAAAAGCGGTGTGGATCGCCGATCCCGGCAATCGCATACAGCTTGCGGCCCTGCAGGTCGGCCACAGCGCAGCGGCGCTGTTCTCCGCTCACGGCAACGAAATGTCGGCCGACCAAGCGCATGTCGAATTGCGGTGAGTGCCGGGCCGTGTCCACCACCCGGGTCTCCGGTGGGCCATTCCACACCACGGCGTCCACCCCCGCCAGACGCCGTAAGGATTCCCGCAGGGGGCCGGCCGGCAGCAGCCGGCCGTTGCCGGTGCCGCGTCCGTCAAAGATCACCAGTTCGATCGAGCGTTGCAGGCGGTAGTGCTGCAGGCCGTCGTCGGAGACGATCACGTCGCATTCGGGGTGCGCTGCCAGCAAGGCCTGCCCGGCGGCAGGCCGGTCACGGCCGATGAAGACCGGAACGCCGCTGCGTCTGGCCAGCAACAAGGGTTCATCACCGACCAGAGAAGACGGCGAGGAGGCGTCCACCGGTCGCACCTGCCCGTCACTGCTGCCGTAGCCGCGACTGATGATCCCCGGTCGCCAGCCCTGCTCGCACAAGCGGTTCACCAACCATAACACTAAAGGGGTCTTGCCACTGCCGCCAACAGTCAGGTTGCCGACCACCACCACCGGCACCGGCAAGCGGTGCGAGTGCAGCAGCGCGGCGCGGTACAGCCAGCGCCGCAGTACGACCAGTCCGCCGAACAGCCAGGAAAACGGCAGCAAGGGCCAGAGTGCCGGCGCCAGACGGTGCTGATACCAGCGGCCGATCAGGCGCTGCACCATACTGGCACGAGCCATCATAGATATCAGTGCGGTGATTGGGTCGCGAAGGAAATCCGCGGATAGCCGGCCGTTTGCGCCGCCTGCATGATATCGACGACACTCTGATAGTTGGCCTTGGCATCGGCATTGATCACGATCACCGGTTCCTTGGTGTCGCCGGCTACCCGCCGCAAGGCTTCGCTGATCGCCTGTACGCTGACCGTGGTCAGCGGTACCTTGTTAACCAACACCTGGCCTGCCGCCGTCAACCCAACGCTGATTTCGTTGGGCGTCTCGGTCTGCTTGCTGGCGTCGGCAGTCGGCAGGTTGATCTCCAGACCGGAAAACTTGGCGTAGGTGGTCGTCAGCATCAGAAAGATGATGATCACCAACAGCACGTCGATCAGCGGGATCAGGTTGATTTCGGGAACGTCACTGGCGCGACCGCGGCGAAAGTTCATGACCCGTTCCTCTCAGGAACTGCGCTGGCCGTGCAGAACCTCGACCAGACGTACCGCCTGTTGCTGCATCTCGACCACGAAACTATCCACCAAGGCCCGAAAATGCCGCCAGAAGATCATGCTCGGAATCGCGATCAGCAGCCCGAAACCGGTATTGTACAGCGCCACCGAAATGCCGTGCGCGAGCTGTATGGGGTTGCTGCCACTCGGAGCTTGCGACCCGAAAATCTCGATCATGCCAACCACAGTACCGAACAGGCCCATCAGGGGGCTGATCGACGCAATTGTACCCAGCGTCGTCAAATAACGTTCGAGATTGTGCGACACGACGCCGCCGGCTTCCTCGATCGCTTCCTTCATGATCTCGCGCGAACTGCCAACATTTCGCAAACCGGCACCGAGGACGCGACCGAGCGGCGAGTGGGCTTCAAGATCACCGACCATGGCGGCGGTCACCCCATTCTGCCGGTACTCGGCGACGACCCTCTGCAGCAGGCCGGGGGGGACGACTTTACTGCGTCGCAGTGCCACCAGACGCTCGAGAATCAGTGCGACGGCAATGATCGACGCCAGAAGCAAGGGCCAGATTGGCCAACCAGCGGCCTGAACGATGGAAAACACGTTTTCCTCCGGGAGATTTTCACAAATGGGCACTTTAGCCTGCACCGGCGTTTGCAGCAAGCCCCGAAGTTTTTCATCCCCTGCATCGCGAATCGTTCTCTCTCCACAGAATCTGTGGATAAGCATGCCGGTAGTCTGTTGGTGAAACAGCCAAGTGCTTATCACGGAAGGAGTTTTCTGCCTGCCGGGAAAGCGGGCAGTGAGCAGGCGGGTGACGATCGCTCCGCATCGGCCAACAGCGGCGGATGCCATGCCTGCAACGCTGGCTGCGCAAGGCGACAACTGCCCTGTAGAATTCCTGCATGTCAGACCTTCTCGTCAGCACCGCCGACCTGGCCACGCCGATGCCGGTGCTCCCGGTGGCCGTCCTCAATCGCCTTGCCCGCGAGCGGCTCGAAGCGGTCTTTCCCCTCTGCTGGGTGGCTGGAGAGGTGTCCAATCTCAGCCAGGCATCTTCCGGGCATGTTTACTTCTCGCTCAAGGACAGCGTCGCGCAGGTCCGTTGTGTCATGTTCCGCAGCCGTGCGCAACTGCTTGGTTGGCGACTGGAGAACGGCCAGCACATCGAGGCACGCGTGCTGGTGACACTCTACGAGGCCCGCGGCGATTTCCAGCTCAACGTCGAAGCGGCTCGTCGCGCCGGTGTCGGCAACCTCCACGAACAATTCCTGCGCCTCAAGGACAAACTGGCGCGCGAAGGCCTGTTCGACAGCGCCGTCAAGCGCCCCCTGCCGGCCTTTCCACGCTGCATCGGCATCGTCACCTCACTGCAGGCGGCGGCGCTACGCGATGTCCTGAGCACACTCAAACGCCGCGCCGGCCAGGTCGGCATCGTCATTTATCCGACGCCGGTACAGGGTGACGGCGCGGCCGTCCAGATTGCCGCAGCCATACGCTGCGCTGGCGAGCGTCGGGAATGCGAGGTGCTGATCGTTTGTCGAGGGGGGGGCAGTATCGAAGACCTCTGGGCTTTCAACGACGAGGCCGTGGCACGGGCAGTGCGTGCCTGTCCTCTGCCGGTGATCAGCGGGATCGGTCATGAAACAGACTTCACCATTGCCGATTTTGCTGCCGATCAACGTGCGCCAACCCCCACCGCTGCCGCCGAGTTGGCGGCACCCGAACAGGTCGCGCTGCTCGCCCGCCTCGCCGCCTGTCGACTTGCCCTGCGCCGCCAGATTGATCAGCATCTCAACCAGCGGGGCCAACACCTGGACTGGCTCGCGCACCGACTGCAGCGCCCGTCGCAGTACCTGGCCCGCCACCGGGACAATCTGCAGCAGTTGCAGCGCCGCCTCGGCACCGGCCTGCTGCAGGCCAGCACGCAGGCACGAGGAACGCTGGCCAGCGTTACCCGTCGCCTGCTTTTGAGCCGCCCCGATCTGGCGCGCCCAGCCGGCCACCTCGAAGCGCTGGCAACGCGGATGCGCAGCGCCTGGCAGGTGACCGCGCAGGGCAGCTGCGCCGACCTTGCCCGTCTGGCAGCCGGTCTGGCGCACCTCAATCCGGCGGCGGTCCTCACTCGTGGCTACTGCATTGTCACCAACGCACAGGGACAGATCGTTCGCGCGAGCAAAATCCTGGAACCTGGGCAACAGATCGCTGTCTTCTTCCACCAAGGACGCGTCGAGGCGGCGGTACTGACGGTTTCCGAAGACGATGGCATTGCTCTCGCAGCACCCGCCATTGCCAGCGCCGCAAGCCCCGAATAGAATCCGGCAGCCAAGCGAAGGTCATGGCCATGCCAGACACCCCCGGAGTTTGCACGTCGTCCTTATTTCGCCCCATAACGAGCCTTACGGAGAACATCCATGGAACATCAGTTGCCGCCACTCCCCTTTGCCATCGACGCCCTTGCTCCGCACATGTCGCAGGAAACCCTGGAATACCACTATGGCAAGCACCACCAGGCCTACGTGACCAACCTCAACAACCTCATCAAGGGGAGTGAATACGAGGCACTCGACCTCGAAGCGATCGTCAGGAAGGCACCGGCAGGCGGAATTTACAATAACTCGGCGCAGGTCTGGAACCACACCTTTTTCTGGAATTGTCTGACACCCAATGGCGGCGGCGCACCGACGGGCGCCCTGGCCGCAGCCATTGACGCCAAATGGGGTTCCTTTGCCGATTTCACAAAGGCCTTTCAGGCTTCTGCCGTCGGCAACTTCGGATCGGGCTGGACCTGGCTGGTCAGGAAAGCCGACGGCTCGGTGGACATCGTCAACATGGGCGCTGCCGGCACGCCGCTGACTACCGGCGACCAGGCCCTGCTGTGTGTCGACGTCTGGGAGCATGCCTACTACATCGACTATCGCAACCTGCGTCCGAAGTTCGTCGAAACCTTTCTCGGCAGCCTTGCCAACTGGCGCTTCGCCGAGCAGAACTTCGCCGGCTAGTCACCACCATGGTATCGCGGTCGTCGTCTTGACACCGGCGCCGCGCTACCGCGTTGGAGAAGCCAGGGCTCAACAGGAAGAGGAAGACGCCCCGAAGGGGACACCTGTTTTTCTGCGGGCGTCAGTCAAGCCATCGCTTCAAGCTGTTTTCTCACACACGCTTGCGACCGGTGATCATTGCGCGCACCAGATTTTCGCGGTGCAAGAGACTTTCCCAAACGACGCCGATCAGGTGGCCGGCGATCAGCAGCAGCGTACCGTTGGTGGCCACTTCATGGGCTTCCTTGAGGGTGTCGATCAGGATGTCGCTGCTCCCGGTGAACCATCCCGCCAGCGGTCCCAGCCCCTTGTCGGCGCCGTACAGCGCCAGGCCGGTGACAATGGTCGCCGTCAAGGCCAGCAGCATGGCAACAATCATCGCACCACCCGCGGGGTTGTGTCCGAGGTGGCGTGGAGCGTTCAGCGTCAGCACCCCGTAAAGATAAGCGAGGATTTCACTGGGGCGATAGACAAAGTCGCTGAAACGGGCATAGCGCGGGCCGACGAAGCCCCAAAGCAGGCGAAACAGCAACAACCCGGCAAGCACATAGCCCGCCCAGACATGCACGACCTGCAGCAACTCGCCGTCCAACCGGTCCTGGAGACCTTCGAACAACTCGCCCTCCGAAAAATAAGCCGTACAGAAACTGAGCAGCAGTATCCAGTGGAACAGGCGAAGGAGCGGGTCCCAGACAGGAATTTCAATCGAATCGCTTGGAATGCTCATGATATGGTGTGGACGGTTTCTGACAGCGCCGCCCTGTCGACAGCAAGAAAGCGCGTGTGTGGATCACGGTAACTGACGAGGAGCGGCTGCTTACTTGC
The DNA here is from genome assembly GCA_002425405.1 of Candidatus Accumulibacter vicinus. Taxonomy (GTDB): domain Bacteria; phylum Pseudomonadota; class Gammaproteobacteria; order Burkholderiales; family Rhodocyclaceae; genus Accumulibacter; species Accumulibacter vicinus. Next base: position 526 of record DIME01000159.1, on the reverse strand, counting down.
CCTCTTCGGAAACCAGAGCGCCGGTTTTGATTTCGTAGTGGACTTCCCACTTTTTCCCGTCGTTGCCATTGATCTTGACTTCCCAGGTCTTCTTGCCCTTCTTGGTGTCTTCATAGGCCTTGGTCACCGTGCCAGGGTGCGCCCTGAGGGCCATTTCGACCGCCTGTTCCTTGCTGATTTCCTGCGCTGGGGCAGTGGCGGCAGCCGATGCCGTGGCCGCCGGGGCGGCGGTCTTGCTGTCGGCGGCGAAAATGCTGCCAGCAAAGCTGGTGGCGATGGCCGCCAGCAGGGCAGCGGCGGTAAATGCGCTAGGCTTGTTCATCTGATTGGTCTTTCATGGAGAATGGAGATTGGCGAGAAAGGAACTTCGGCCTGCGACCCCGGTGCTTTGACCGGAACTGCAAACACGGACGCCATTCTATGGCGACATCCTTAACGCAATCTTAGCGTGACAGAGAGGACGTTGAAGATGAACGCGCCCCTGGCCTGCCAAGGCCATGAGGAAAACGCGATGTGCAACTTTTTG
>DIME01000190.1:1712-11066 GCA_002425405.1 Candidatus Accumulibacter vicinus | reverse complement strand
GTCCCACCGTGAGCCGACCAAACCCGGCTTTGGCGCCTTCGTCAAAGAACTCGCGAATCGCCTCGGCCAGGTTCTTCTGGTTGTCCTTGACCGGCAAGACGTAATCCCCGCCACGACGCGGGGGAAAGGTCGGGGGTCAGATGGGGAATTCGCAGAGCATGCTCTGCGCTCATCGAACGATTCCGGCGTACAAGCCGGAATGACCCTGCAAGAGAGAGAAACGGTCATGACTTTGATGATCGGGGGGCCCGGAAAGGTCATGATCGTCAGACAGGGGGGCGATCGAAAGGTAACTCGGCACGCGCGCGGAAATGGTCGGGCACCGCAGCTACCTTGCGTGCAGCATAGTCGAAGAAGACGATTCCCGTCTTGCCTCGTGCAACCTCGCGCAGGCTGACCTTTTCCCGCATACACCACAACAGGTCACAGCCCTTGCTGCTGAAATCGCGGGTGGTCATGAAAACGATCATCACCTCGCCGTGGAAGGCTTCGGACTTGTACTGCAGGGCTGCGTCGGCGATCACGATGCCGAGTCCTTCGACATCGAGTTCGCTATAGCCCAGCGACTGGAAGAAGCGTGCTCGTGCTTCGGACACCACCGAGAGCAGCGCGGCATTGTCGAGGTGACCGGCGTAATTCATGTGACTGAGATAGAGCGGAATCTCGGTCGAAAAGGCAAAATTTACGGGCAGTTCGATCTGTATTCTAGGCATGGCTTGGCCTGTAGCGGGTATGGACAACGGCGAGGGAGGGGATCATCCCTGCACACCTCGAGAACGCCTGGTTGCAGCATGCATGGTGCAATTGCGTTGGCGGTTTGATCGGTGCCAACGCCACGATCGGCGGGATGTGTCTCAGAGGTATCGCGCGGCATCGTCAAAATTGATTTTTGCCGGAGACGGCAGCTCGCTGCGTGCGACGCGTCCAAGCACGAAAGCCCTGCGCACTTTCTGGGTACCGGTCAGCTCGGCGATGGAGAAATCGACTTCGGCAGCCACTTCGCTGCTTGTTTTTTCGGTCACGACATTCATCGTGGTCAGTCGCAACTGCTTCTGTTCGACGCTCAGATAGCGACCGGGGTTTTCGAGCACTGCTTGCAGGCATTCGAGTTCGGCTTCCAGTGCCGTTTCACCGCCGCCGATGGCTTGCAGCTGCCGTTCGTTTTCCAGCAGTTCTGCCTCCAGCCTGGCCTGCTCGCTACGTGCCGCGGGTGGCGAACCGAACATCGAACCGAGGCCCGGCCCCTGTTGCTGGAGCAGGCGCAGGCGTGCCCGGATCAGCGCACGGTTGCCTTCCAGTTCCTGTCTTTCGACGCGATTCTCGCCAATCTCCGCCAGGGCTTGCGCCAGCAGGTACTCGAAAACCTGCACCCCCACGACACGCCGCAAGCGGGATTGGTCACGGCCGCAGAGATGCGCGCGATGATCCGAGAAGCTGACGCTGGTTTGCACCACATCGCGCTGCACCATATCGCCTTGCAGCGCCATTCCAAAGATCTTCTGTTCGTTGAACGCCATGCCGAGGATCAGGCAGGCCTCGTCGAGTTCGGGGAACTTGTCGAACAGGGTGCGCAGATTGTCGGATCGCCCGAGCACCGCCGGGATATCCATCGGTGCGACAAAGAATGCCCGCAAAGCCGGGTCAGCCGACCAGGTCGAAGATGACAGGGTATGTACACCGGGCAGGCCCTTCACCAGAGTGCGAAGGAATTCAATCGTCGTCTCGACGGACGGCGTCAGGCGGCGCTGGCAGGAAGGCAGCACGGCCAGACGCGGGTTGGTCAAGGTGATCGCCTTGTCGACCGCGGCTCGCAGCATTTCCTCTGAGACGCCATCAGGATCGAATTGCGCCGGCCGATTCTTGAACCAATCGAGAATGCCCATGTTCACCTCCCGCAAAATTCTGGCTGCACCCTCCCACCGGCGGGAATCGAGTGCCTGCCGATTCGGGCATCGGCCTTCACGACGACGAAGCCAGATCCCCTCGTTGGTTATGACCGACGGCTGCTATGCTATGCCGGTTCGCTCAGAGGATGCCGGCGAAGCACCGTCTCGGCACGCTCCGGCCCGGTCGAGATGATGTCGATCGGAATTCCGCAGAGTTCTTCGATGCGCTCCAGATAGGCACGCGCTGCTGCCGGCAGCGCCTCCATCGTGCCAACTCCGACCGTGGACTCGGACCAGCCGGGCAGGGTCTCGAGCACGGGCTGACAGGCAGCGACCTCGTCAGCGCCCATCGGCAGCCGTTCAACGAGTTTCCCGTCAAGCCGATAGGCGGCACAGATCTTCAGCTCCGACAGACCATCCAGCACGTCGAGCTTGGTAATGCATAGACCGGTGATGCCGTTGATCTGGATCGAGCGCTTGAGTGCTGCCGCATCGAGCCAGCCGCAACGCCGCTTGCGCCCGGTGACGGTACCAAACTCACGCCCTTTTTGCGACATCTGGTGCCCTGGCAGGCCGGCTGTCTCGATATCGAGTTCACTCGGGAAGGGACCGCCACCGACGCGCGTGCAATACGCCTTGGTGATTCCGAGCACGTAGTGCAGCATTCCCGGACCGATCCCTGAACCGGCGGCAGCCTGGCCGGCGACACAGTTCGACGAGGTGACAAAGGGGTAAGTGCCGTGATCGATGTCAAGCAGGGCGCCCTGCGCACCTTCGAAGAGCAGATTGTGGCCCGCCTGGTTGATCGCATGCAGCGCCGCCGAGACGTCGGTGACCAGTGGTTTGATCTCTTCGGCGTCGGTCATGGCCTGCGCGAAAACGGCATCGAAATCGACCGCTGCGGCCCCGAAATAGCGGGTCAGCACGAAGTTGTGGTAGTCGAGGTTGTCTTTCAGACGCTCGGCGAAGCGATCCGGATAGAACAGGTCATAGACCCGCAGCGCCCGCCGCGCCACCTTGTCTTCATACGCCGGGCCGATACCCTTGCCGGTGGTGCCGATCCGTAAATCCGCACACTTCGCTGCCTCGCGTGCATGATCGAGGGCCGCGTGATAAGGCAGAATGATCGGACAGCCCGGGCTGATCTTGAGCCGCGAACGGACGTCAATGCCGCCCGCCTCGAGGACCTTGATCTCGCTGATCAGATGGTGAATATCGAGTACGACACCATTGCCGATGAAGCAATCGACGCCTGCCCGAACGATTCCCGAGGGAACCAGGTTGAGCTTGTAGACCTTGTCGCCGACCACCAGCGTGTGCCCGGCGTTGTGGCCACCCTGGAAGCGAACGACCCCCTTGGCATGATCGGTCAGCCAGTCAACGATCTTGCCTTTGCCCTCGTCACCCCATTGTGTCCCCACGACCACCACATTCTTAGCCATTCCCGTGATCCGTTCCTGTGATTGCCTCAACAAGCCATTGCCCGTCACGTTCGACCAGTTGGCGGTCGCACCGCGGCCCTTCGCTTCGTGTTTCGGCCGGTAGACGTTCGACGACGATTTCGCCCTGCGCACGCAGCGTGGCAATTGCGGCCGCCAGTGCTGTCTGGGCCGCAGCAGCAGGCGCCAGAATCGCTCCGGGTGGTGCCGCACTTTCCGCCAGCCGTGCCAGTTCGCGCAAATCCATCGAAAAACCGGTTGCTGGCCGTGCGCGGCCGAAAACCCTACCGACGCCATCATAACGTCCGCCGCGTGCGAGGGCACTCGAGAAGTCAGGACAATAGGCGGCGAAGACGACACCGTTGTGATAGTGGTAGCCGCGCAGGTCGGCGAGATCGAACGATAGCGGCAGATCGGGCAGCGACGCCTGCAACTGCCGCAAGGTTTCCAGCGCTGCAGTGATTGCCGGCAAGGGAGGCAGCGCTTTGGCAGCCGCGGCAAGAGTTTCGACGCCACCATAGAGGTCGGGCAGCGCCAGCAGCGCAGAACGCAGAGGTTCGTCGAGCTTGCCGCAAGGCTCGCGAAGACTCGGCACATCTTTGGCCTGCAGCAATTGCAGCAGCGCTCCCTCGAGTTCGGAATCCAGGCCGGAGGCTGCCGAAAGCGCACGAAAAACGCCGACATGGCCAAGATCGATACGTGCTGCCGGAACGCCGGCAGCGTCGAGTGCGGCGGCCATCAGGCGAATGACTTCGTGGTCGGCGGCAACCCCGGCGTGACCATACAGCTCGGCCCCGAGCTGGATCGGTTCGCGACTCGCGGTCAGCGACGCCGGCAGGGTATGCAGCACGCTGGCGCAGTAGCACAGTCGCGCCACCCCCTGACGATTGAGCAGGTGGGCATCAATGCGGGCAACCTGCGGCGTGATGTCGGCACGTAAGCCGAGCGTGCGTCCCGACAACTGGTCGACCAGCTTGAAGGTCCGCAGCCGCAGATCGTGCCCGGAGCCGGTGAGCAGGGAATCCAGGTATTCGAGCAGCGGTGGCATCACCAACTCGTAGCCATGCACGCGGAACAGATCCAGCAGTGTCCGGCGCAGCCGCTCGATCTGCGCGGCTTCTGACGGCAGGGCATCGGCGATATGTTCGGGCAGTAGCCAGTTCATCGGAAAATCATCAGCAATACCAGCCCGACCAACATCGAGGTCAGGCCGATGAAGCGGATCTGCCCGTCGGAAAAGCGGATCAGACGCCGGAAGGTTTCACGCCAGGCGTTCGGCGCCACGAATGGCAACAGCCCTTCAAGCACCAGCATCAGGGCAAAGGCAAGCAGCAGGTGATCGATCATTTGCCGGCTTTGTCGCCACTTCGGCTGATGCTCTTCATATACTTGAAGAAATCGGAGTTGGGCTCGACGACGATCAGGTCATTCTTGCCCTTGAAGCTGTTGCGATAGGCTTCGAGGCTGCGATAGAAAGCGTAGAACTCCGGGCTGCCTTCAAAAGCCTGCGCATAGATTGCCGAGGCCTTGGCGTCGCCCTCACCCTTCATCTTCTGTGCATCGCGATAAGCCTCGGCAACGATCACCTCACGCTGCTTGTCGGCGTCGGCGCGAATCTTTTCGGCCTCGGCAGCCCCCTGCGAACGCAATTCGTTGGCCACCCGCTTACGTTCTGCGTCCATGCGGCGATACACCGATTCGCTGACATCGCTGGGCAGTTCGACACGTTTGACGCGCACGTCGACGATCTGCACGCCAATCTTGCGGGCGTCGAGGTCGGCCTTCTCGCGCATCTGGGCCATGATCTTGTCGCGCTCGCCAGAAACCACATCATGCACGGTGCGCTTGCCGAATTCCTCGCGCAGGCCGGCATTGACGGTCTGCGTCAGCCGCGTCTTGGCTCGCGATTCATCGCCGGCCACCGAGATGTAGTAGAGCTTGGGATCGACGATTCGCCACTTGGTAAACGAATCCACGAGAACGTTCTTCTTTTCCGAAGTGATGAAACGCTCGGGTTCGGTACTGTCCAGGGTGAGGATGCGCTTGTCGAAAAAGCGCACATTCTGGATCAATGGCCACTTGAAATACAGGCCGGGTTCCTCGATGACATTGCGGACTTCGCCGAGCTGAAAGATGATGGCGTATTGACGCTGGTCAACCGTAAAAATGGTCGCTCCGAGCACCACCAGCACGGCCACGAAAACGGCCGCAACGATATTCATGCTTGCTTTCATCAGCGAGACTCCCGATCACGCTGGCGTAGCGTCTCACGCGAACGTGCTTCGTTTTTCTCGACCACCTGTGGCGGCACCTCGTTGGAAACGACCGGCGCCGGTCGTACCGCTGCCGGCAGCTCCTGGCTGCCCGCGGCAGGCGCCGCCGCGGCCGCGGCTCCGGCTGCCTGCAGCAGCTTGTCGAGCGGCAGGTAAAGAAGGTTCCCCTGTCCCTTGGCGTCGATCAGCACCTTGCTGGTGCTGGCATAGACCTGCTGCATGGTATCGAGATACATGCGACTGCGCGTCACTTCCGGCGCCTTGGCGTATTCCGTGTAGATCTGCCGGAAACGGCTGCCATCGCCCTCGGCCGTGGCGATGACGCGTTTCTTGTAACCCTCCGCTTCCTCGAGCAGGCGCGCGGATGTTCCGCGGGCTTTCGGGATGACGTCATTGGCATAGGCCTGGCCTTCGTTCTTCTGGCGCTCACGATCCTGCGAAGCCTTGACCGCATCATCGAATGCCGCCTGCACCTGCTCCGGCGGCTGTGCGTTCTGCATCGTGACTTTGGAAATCAGAATGCCGGTCTTGTAACGGTCGAGAATCTCCTGCATCAGCTTTGCAGCATTGACCGCGACCTGCTCGCGACCCTCGTAGAGGACGAAGTCCATCTTGTTCTTGCCGACGATTTCGCGAATTGCCGTCTCTGCGACCTGCATCACCGCGTCGTCCGGATGCCGGTTGTTGAAGACGTATTCGACGGGGTCGTTCAGAAACCATTGCACGGCGAACTGGATGTTGATGATGTTCTCGTCGTCAGTCAGCATCAGTGCTTCCTTGAGCACCTTGTTTTTTTCGCTGCCGCGATAACCGATCTCGATGGTGCGCACGCCGGAGATGTTGACCAGTTCATGCGCCTGGATCGGATAGGGCAGTCGCCAGCGCAGACCTGGGTCGGTACTCTCCTTGTAGCGGCCAAACTCGAGCACGACGCCTCTTTGCGAGGCGTCGACAATGTAGAAACCGCTGGCCAGCCAGACCACCACGACCAGCGCCAGGAGCAGGCCGATGCCGCCGCCGAGGAACCTGTTGTTGAACTGGATCGGCGGACGAAGGTCGCCGCGATCACCGCCTTGATTGCCGCCACCACGCCGCTTGTCGAAAATCCCCGACAGCTTGCGATTGAGGTCGCGCCATAACTGTTCGAGGTCGGGCGGACCCTGATTGGGCCGCTTGTCACCGCCACCATCGTTGCCGCGATTGCCCCACTGTGGGTCATTGAGCGACATAAGTACTCCAAGGCTATAGATCATGGGGAACCATCTGAATCGAGAATCCTATCGACATCCTGCGCAGCAGCAGCGCCGGCTGTCCGTGCGCTACTGTCCCGTAATTCCTGCAAGTCCCTCGTTTTCGCCAAGGCCAGTTCGGCGAGCGCTTCGCGCAGCAGGGGTAAACCATCGCCGGAGACAGCACTAAGGCGAACGCGCCAGATTCTACCATACTCATCACGCTCGACCGCCGGCGGCAGCCCGGTCAGATCGAGCTTGTTCTGCACCGTCAGTTGCGGCACATCGGCAGCGCCGATCTCGGCCAGTACTTTGTTGACGTCGGCGATCTGGTCGTCGCGCGCCGGACTCGCCGAATCGACGACATGCAACAGCAGGTCCGCTTCGGCCGTCGCTTCGAGCGTGGCATGGAAAGCGGCCACCAGCGAATGCGGCAAATCGCGGATGAAGCCAACGGTATCGGAAAGCACGATATGACCGGCCTCGGCCAGCCACAGTTTACGCGTCGTCGTATCCAGGGTGGCAAACAGCTGGTCGGCAGCAAAGACGCCGGCATGCGTCAGTGCATTGAACAATGTAGACTTGCCGGCATTGGTGTAACCCACCAGCGATACGTTCAGCAACTCGCCCCGGCCACGCGCCTTGCGTTGCACGCCACGCTGGCGTTCGAGTCTGGCCAGGCGTTCCCTGAGCAGCTTGACGCGGATACCGAGCAGGCGACGGTCGGTTTCGAGCTGCGTTTCTCCCGGGCCACGCAGACCGATTCCCCCTTTTTGCCGTTCCAGGTGGGTCCAGCCACGCACCAGTCGTGTTGCCAGGTGTTCAAGCTGTGCCAGTTCGACCTGCAGTTTGCCCTCCGAACTTTGCGCCCGCTGCGCGAAGATGTCGAGGATCAGACTGGTCCGGTCGATGACGCGACACTGCAGCGTGCGCTCCAGGTTACGTTCCTGGCCGGCGCTGAGTTCGTGATTGAAGATGACCAGATCGGCCGCATGCGCGGCGACCTCGGCAGCCACTTCTTCGACCTTGCCCTTGCCGGCATAGGTCGCCGCATCCGGGCTGTGGCGACGCCCCTGCACGACGGAACAGACCGCCGCACCGGCCGACCGGGTCAGCAACCGGACTTCCGCAAGCTGCTCGGCAAGATCCTCACGGCCGAAGTCGAGCTGGACGATGACCGCTCGTTCTTCGGCGGCCGCGCGCTCAATCATGTCGAAGATCTAGGAGAGCCTGCTGCAAGCCGCAACCGTCAGTGGGTGGCAGAAGAAGGGTCTTGATGCGGCTGTCCGCCGCAGCGGCGAGCCGGTCCGGGACAGTGCGGAGTGCATCATGCCTCGTTGTCGGTATCCTGATGGATGGTGACCGGGTGTGACGGAACGACCGTCGAGATCGCGTGTTTGTAGACCATCTGGGTCACCGAGTTCTTGAGCAGGACGACATACTGGTCGAACGAATCGACCTGACCCTGCAGCTTGATACCGTTAACCAGGTAGATCGAAACTGGCACCCGTTCACGCCGCAGGGTGTTGAGAAACGGGTCTTGTAAGAGTTGCCCTTTGTTGGTCATCCTTCAAACTCCATCTTTAATTATGTTCTGGAGGGTCGAGGATAATTGATTTCTCTGTCGTTTGCCATATCCAGGCCGAAGATGCTGCGCTGATTGGCGGCAAGAAGGATAATGGTTACAGTCGTAGAGAGGAGAAATCGATGGATTCCGGATTGCTGGCCAGTCTCGACTGGGGTACCTTTACGTTGCTCGCGGTCATCGCCGCAGCGTTGGTGTGGGGGATGGTCTTCTTTCTGCGGCAGAATCGAAAGGATCTCGACGACCTGCAGGAGGCCCTGGATCTGCAGAGCGAGGAAGACGACGATGAGGATGAGAAAATGCCCGACAGCCGAGCAAGCCATCGCCGTGGTATGGGTAGCTGAGGCGCCCGCAAGACATCAGCCGCGTGCCGCCACCTGGAGCAGGGCCGCCCACCGTGTGGCGTGCATGCAGTTCCTGAGAGTTGCAGCGGCCAGCCGCGTTAATGTGAGAGTCGCGTCAGCGACTCATGAATCTCCCCTTGTATGCTTCGTTTCATGGTTTTTGGGTAACTACTCAGCAGGATCCTGGCACGGCTTGTGCTAATGTTGACGCATGGATGAACTTCCCGAGCTCCTCCGCAAGTGAGGAGGGGGGATTCGTGAGTCGCTGACGCGACTTTGACATTAAAGAAGCGCTCACCACTCGCATGGATCCCAAATCTTTCGTTGACTCTGCCGTGCTGTTGCTGGTCGTCGCGGCGATCGCCGTCGCGGTGTTTCGGCATTTTGGCCTCGGCTCGATCCTCGGCCTGCTGGTTACCGGCGTCATCGTCGGACCGCATACGCCAGGGCCTTTCATCACCACCGAGGTCGAAGGTGTGCGGCATTTCACCGAACTCGGCGTCGTGCTGCTGATGTTCCTGATCGGCCTGGAGATGAAGCCTCGCCGCTTGTGGGAGCTGCGGCGCACGCTGTTCGGGCTCGGTTCGCTGCAGATCGT
>DIME01000190.1:0-1396 GCA_002425405.1 Candidatus Accumulibacter vicinus | reverse complement strand
TCGGTAGTAGCTTCGCGCTGTCCTCGACCGCGTTTGTGGTGCAGATGCTCAGGGATCAGGGCGACATCGCCAGCCGGCACGGCCAGACCGCATTCGCCGTCCTGCTGATGCAGGATATCGCGGTGGTACCGCTGCTGGCATTGGTCCCGATCCTCGCCGACACCAGGGCGCTGGTTACGGAAATTCCCTTGTGGAGACAGATTGGTCTGGCCGTGGCGATGGTGGCGATGGTGATCATCGGTGGACGCTACCTGCTCCCCCGGGTGCTCGATCATCTGGCCCGCACCAACAACCGCGAGGCTTTCCTGCTGACGGCCATGGCCTCGGTGTTCATCGCCGCGATGGCCATGGAACATGCGGGCATGTCGATGGCTCTCGGGGCATTCCTGATCGGGATGATGCTCTCGACCTCGCGCTACAGCATTCAGATCGAGGCCAGCATGGAACCTCACAAGGGTTTGCTGATGAGCCTGTTCTTCGTGGCCGTCGGAATGTCGGTGGACGTCGGTGCGCTGACGCAGCACCCGTTCGAGTTTGCCCTGCATGTTCTCGCGATCATCACCATCAAGGCGATGGTGCTCTTCGTGTTGTGTCTGTGCTTCGGCTCCGGTCGCAGCACCGCGTTGCGGGTCGCTTTTCTGCTCGCGCAGGGAGGTGAGTTCGGCTTTGTGCTGTTCGGTTCCGCCAAGGCACTGGGCGTGATCGACGATTTGATCTTCATGATGGCCGTGGCGATCATTTCCGTCACCATGCTCCTCACGCCGCTGCTGGTCAAGCTCGGGAACCGGCTGGCGCTACGCGTAGAGGATGTGCCGGCAGGGGTTCACGACCGCTTCCGCCATGCCGCGCAAGGACAGGAATCCGGTGCCCGGGTGGTGATCGGCGGCTATGGTCGCGTCGGCCACACGGTGGGCACCATCCTGGCCAGTAGCGGTATCTCCTGCATCGCTTTCGACACCGACGCGGTACTGGTCGCCAAATGGCGCAGCGAAGGTCATCCCGTGTTCTATGGCGACATCGGTGACCCGGAATTGCTCGCTACCTCGCCAATGCAGGGGGTCGATCTGGTGGTCCTGACCATTGACGACCAGCACGCCGCTGTTCGCGCAGCCGCGATGATCCGCTCGCACGCGCCGGAGATGACCATCGTCTCGCGCGCCCGCGACCTGGCAAGCTGCGAGGCCCTGCTGCGAGCCGGCGTCAACAAGGCCTACCCCGAACTTCTGGAGGCCAGCCTGCGTCTGGCAGCGGAGGCCCTGGAGGCCCTCGGCACTTCCACTGACGACACCAACCTGCTGCTGCGCGGTGTGCGCAATACCGATTATGCGCTGGTGCGTGAGAGCGAGCAGTAGCCGGATCTCCGAGGGGCAAAGCGCGCTAACGGTCATGACTTTGC
>DIME01000168.1 GCA_002425405.1 Candidatus Accumulibacter vicinus | reverse complement strand
CCCTGCTCAAGGACATCGTCCCGCAACTGCTGGACATGGTCCCGGGACAGCCGACGCCGGCCGAGTTGGACGCCGACCCGACGCGGCACCGGTTGCCTACCGCGCCGAGACCGCGATGGTGGCGCTGTTACGCCGCCACTTGAAGAACGAGGACGATGCGCGCGTCCTCATCCGCGAGTTGTTCGTTTCCGCAGCTGATATCCAACCCAACGCCGTCTCCAACACGCTGACCGTCACGATTCACCGCATGGCCAGTCCAGTCCATGATCGTGCTATCGCCACTCTCCTGGACGAACTCACCCAGCAGGAATTCCCGCATCCGGAAACCGGCGCAAAAATGATCTTCACCCTCGTTTAGAGTGCCATCCGGGTTTCCTGCGAGATCAGGAAATCTGAAGTTGACTTTGGGGATGTTTTCGCCTGAGTTCGGATGCAAGGGACTGGCGACCTACACGCACTTGAAACCGTGGTGTCCCCATGTCTTGTCATTTCTGCCTGCCTGACAGATGTGTCGGATTCTTTTACATGTGTCTCGCCAGCGCTATCGAAACGACCGTAGTTTAATGCTATAAGTACTTGTTATATATAGAAAACAGAACCATTATTAGGTTATTGGCACGAGTTTTGCTAGCCCTCACAATGTGTCAAGATATTGCCTTAACTTGGAGAAACTCGCATGAAAAAGACTACACGTGCTTTAGGCACATTGGCCATCGCTCTGTGTTCCGGTGCTGCCTCGGCAGCCCCGATCTTCTGGACCGATTGGACTGGCGGCGACCTGGATGCCGGGCCCGGTTTTCAGGCGCAAGGGACGATCACGACGGGTAGTTCATCCGTCACCGTGACCTACACGAATGCGCAGGGCATCGGCTTCTATCAGCCGAGCGGTGGCATCGACTATTGGCAGAACAATCGAGCCGGAAGGAATCCGGCGACGTCACCATACACCAGTGCGGCCGTGGACAACATCCCGACTGATACCGACATCGTCGCCCTGAGTAAAAAGGGGTCGCAGACCCTGAACTTCTCGCAGGCGATCGCCAACCCGGTGTTTGCGTTCGTCAGCCTCAACGGCAACGGTTATGCCTTCAACCGGGATTTTGAATTGCTCAGCCTCGGTGGTGTCGATGGCAACGATTGCGGCTATTGGGGTTGCGGCGGTGCCAGCAAAGTCGTCGTCGATCTTGGCGGAGGTAATTTCGAGTACCAGCTCAACAGCAACGATGTCGGAGGAACCGAGCCTCATGGTGCGCTTCGGTTCCTGGGAACGTTCGATACGGTCACGTGGCGCAGCAGTTCGGATGAGTTCTGGAACGGTTTCACGGTTGGCGTACAGGATACAGCAGTGGACTTCTGCAGCGCGAATCCGACTGCGCCCGGATGCACCCCCAGCGGCGTTCCGGAGCCGGGCTCCCTGGCTTTGCTGGGCCTCGGACTGGCCGGTCTGGCTATCGGACGTCGCCGCAAACTCTGAGCGGACGCTGGTTCTATTTTAAGAAAGGGAGCCTCGGCTCCCTTTCGCATTTTCGCGTGTCGGTCGCTTAGCCGCGAGCTGCCGGATGCAAATGTCACTCCAATGCTGACATCCGAGCGAACTATGGAACCCAGTCCCACTGACCGCACCTGACTCGATCCAGTCCACCGGCGTCCAGTTTGAATGACAGTTGGGCGTTGGTGCCGCACCAACCCGGCCACTCGCCGGTTTTTTTCGTTGGTGACGTGGATTGGGATTGATGAAATTTGCCTACCATTTGCCTAATGGAACGTCATAAAACAATAAGGCCGCTCTCGAAAGCGGCCTAAGTGCTTGTTTTCTTGGTGGAGACAGGCGGGATCGAACCGCCGACCTTCTGATTGCGAACCAGACGCTCTCCCAGCTGAGCTATGCCCCCGAATACGTCCGCATTTTATTCTGCGCGATTTACCCCGTCAATCCTCCGGTCCTGCACCTGTCGGATGGGTTTGGGTGGTTTCCGCAAAACGCCATACCAAAAGTCATCGCGTCAGGCCGGGCTCAGGATCAGCCAAGCCGCTGCGCGGTAGTTGTTCGGGATCTTGATTCCCGGAAATCGCCTTATTTCTTTGCCTTGGCAGGTGCAGGTACGACCGCGATGGCAACCGCTTCAGAGAAGATGCCCTCCACCTGATCACCCTTGCTGATCAGTTTGAGTTGTTCCGGGTCCCTGATCTTCAGGGTAACCGTCTTCTGCGCGCCACGTAGGGTTACGGTCCGTTTCTTGAGATCAACCTGTTGCACGTCGGCAATGAAGGCAACCTCTTTCGCCTCGTAGGCCGCCGGTTTCTGGCCGGCAGCCGCCGAGCCCTGCTGCGAACTGTCAATACGCTCGCGAAGCGCGCCGCCGCCCTTCCTGAGCGTCATCATCAGTTCCTGGGTGTAGGTCGTAACGACCTGGTCACCGGCCTTGATCTGGTCGAAATTCTTGATTTCGTCGCCAGCAATGACTTTCATCTGTTCGCCCCTGGCGTTCTTGAGAACGACGCTGCGCGATGCCTTGTCGATTGACTCTACGAGCAGGGTTGCTCTGGCTTCAAGCAGACCGGCGAACTTGCCAGGGCCGACGGCGGTCAAGGCTTCGGCGACGGCAGGTTGCTGCGCGGATACGGCAAGCGGCAAAAGGACCAGGGCGACTGCAGCCAGTGCGGCACATATACGCATTGAGGGCTCCGATGATGGGAAATGGTGAGGAAATGTTGAGAAGATGGGTGATCATACTGCTAGAGGCCTGCCGACTTCACCGAGCCCCGAAGAAAGTTGACAAGTTACTCGTCCTTACCTGCAACCCTGGCCTTGAAGGTTGCGCCGGCGGCGAACTTCGGAACGATGGTTTTCGGGATCAGGATTTTTGCACCAGTCTTCGGATTCTTGCCTTCCCGGGCGGCGCGCTCGCTCGCTTTGAAGGAGCCAAAACCGACCAGGGTCACCGTTTCGCCGTGGGCAACCGATTCAACGATCGTCTCGATTACAGCATCCAGCGCTTTCGCGGATGCGACCTTTGACAGGTCGGTACGCGCGGCGATGGCATCGATCATTTCAGACTTGTTCATGTTCTCTCCTCTAGTGATTAATGGTGATTAAGCAAGGGCATTCCTGTGGCCCAATTCTGGCATTTGACGGCCATCTAGGGAAGGCTATCGATCAAGAATGGAAGGCTGTAATTCTGGCATGGATTCCATCACTGCAAACAATTTTCTGTGCTTGCGAGCGGCAGGCAGCGCATCACCAAGGGGGATGGCTTGGCGGAACGACTTCCCTCTGGTGCCCGGCAAAGGTCGTGGCTGCCTGTTCAGGGGTCGGTTCGACCGGACTGCGAAGCTTTCACGCTGGGGTGCCGGCTTGGCGGTAACGCGCGAGCAGCAGATTCAGGAAGTGCCCACTATGGCTGACCGGCGCCGCAGCAAGCTGCTCCGGGGTTCCGACTGCAATGATGCGGCCACCGCCGGCGCCACCTTCGGGGCCAATGTCCACCAGCCAGTCAGCAGTCTTGATGACATCAAGATTATGTTCGATGACCACCACGGTGTTGCCGTGGTCAACCAGGCGGTGCAGTACCGTCAGCAGCATCTCGATATCCTGGAAATGCAGCCCGGTAGTCGGTTCGTCGAGAATGTACAAGGTTCTGCCGGTGTCGCGTTTCGACAGCTCGAGCGCCAGCTTGACGCGTTGTGCCTCACCGCCCGACAACGTGGTGGCCGCCTGGCCCAGGGTGATATAGCTGAGACCGACATCGACCAAGGTCTGCAGCTTGCGGGCTACCACCGGTACGGCGTCAAAGAATTCGCGTGCGACCTCGACGGTCATCTGCAGGATTTCGTGAATGTTTCTGCCCTTGTACTGGACTTCCAGCGTCTCGCGGTTGTAACGCTTGCCGTGACAAACGTCGCAGGCGACGTAGATATCGGGCAGGAAGTGCATCTCGACCTTGATCACGCCATCGCCCTGGCAGGCCTCGCAGCGGCCGCCCTTGACGTTGAACGAGAAACGACCAGGGCCATAGCCACGCGAACGGGCTTCCGGTACGCCCGCAAACAATTCGCGGATCGGGGTCAGCAGGCCGGTATAGGTCGCCGGGTTGGAGCGCGGCGTTCGCCCGATCGGACTCTGATCGACGTTGATCACCTTGTCGAAATGATCGAGGCCGACGATCCGGTCGTGCTCGGCCGGTTCGGCCGACGATCCGTAGAGATGCCTGGCCGCGGCCGCGTACAGAGTGTCGTTGATCAGCGTCGATTTGCCTGAGCCGGAGACCCCGGTGATGCAGGTGAACAGGCCAATCGGGATGTCGACGCTGACGTTCGCAAGGTTGTTGCCGCGTGCGCCGACGATCTGCAGCAGGCGTGCGGCATCCGGCTGGCGTCGTTCGCCGTGCATGCCGATGCGTCGTCGCCCGGCCAGATAGTCGCCGGTCAGTGAGGCCGGGTTGTCGATGATTGCCTGCGGTGACCCTTCGGCAACGACATGGCCGCCATGCACACCTGCGCCAGGGCCGATGTCGACCACGTAATCGGCGCTGCGGATGGCTTCCTCGTCGTGTTCGACGACGATCACCGTATTGCCGATGTCCCTGAGCTGTTTGAGGGTCTTCAACAGTCGCTCATTGTCGCGCTGATGCAGGCCGATCGAAGGTTCGTCAAGCACGTACATCACGCCGGTCAGCCCGGAACCGATTTGCGACGCCAGGCGGATGCGCTGCGCCTCACCGCCGGAGAGCGTTTCTGCCGAGCGGTCGAGCGACAGATAGTCGAGGCCGACGTTGATCAGGAATTGCAAGCGATTGCCGATCTCCCTGAGCACCTTCTCGGCAACCTGCGCCTTGTTGCCGGGGAGTTTCAGCGCAAGAAAGTAGTCGCGTGCGTCCTGCAATGGCTGACGACTGATTTCGTGCAGGGTGCGGGCATTGTCTTTGCTGCCGATCCGTACGTTACGCGCTTCCTCGCGTAATCGGCTGCCCTGGCAGGTCGGGCAGGTCTGGTTGCTGATCAAGCGCGCCAGATCCTCACGAACGGCAAGCGAGTCGGTTTCCTTGTAACGGCGTTCAAGATTGACCACGATGCCTTCAAAAACATGCTCGCGCAGGGTCGTCTGACCACGCTCGTTGACATAGTTGAACGGCACTTGCGCGCATCCCGAACCATAGAGCAGGATCTGCCGGATGTGCTCGGGCAGTTCGTTGAACGGCGTATCGATCGTGAAGGCATAGTGCGCGGCGAGCGAGCAGAGCATCTGGAAGTAGAAGGGATTGCGCCGGTCCCAGCCGCGGATCGCGCCGGCAGCCAGAGACCGTTCCGGGTGCGCCACAATGCGTTTCGGATCGAAGAACTGGATGACGCCAAGACCGTCGCACTTCGGGCAGGCACCCAGCGGGCTGTTGAACGAGAAAATCCGTGGTTCGAGTTCGGATAGCGAATACGAACAGACCGGACAGGCAAACCGGGCAGAGAAGAAATGCTCGCATCCGCTGTCCATCTCGTAGGCAATGACGCGGCCATCGGCATGGCGCAGCGCGGTTTCAAAAGATTCGGCAAGGCGCTGGCGGATGTCTTGACGAATCTTGAGCCGGTCAACGACCACGTCGACGCTGTGTTTGTGTGTCTTGGCGAGTTTGGGAACGGCATCGATCTCGTAAATCTGGCCGTCAATCCGCAGGCGGGCAAAACCCTGTGCCCGCAACTCGGCAATCAGCTCAAGCTGCTCACCCTTGCGGTTGGCGACCACCGGCGCGAGGATCATCAGCCGGCTCCCCTCGGGCAGCGCCAGAACATGATCGACCATCTGCGATACCGTCTGCGCCTCGAGCGGCTGCTGGTGTTCGGCACAGTACGGCGTGCCGGCGCGGGCGAAAAGCAGACGCAGGTAGTCGTGGATTTCGGTGACCGTGCCGACCGTCGAGCGCGGGTTGTGACTGGTCGCTTTCTGCTCGATTGAAATCGCCGGCGAGAGTCCCTCGATCAGATCGACCTCGGGTTTTTCCATACGCTGCAGAAATTGCCGCGCATAGGCCGACAATGACTCGACATAGCGGCGCTGTCCCTCGGCGTAGAGGGTATCGAAAGCCAGCGAAGATTTGCCGGAACCTGAAAGACCGGTGATCACGATCAGTCGGTTGCGAGGCAGGTCGAGGTTGATGTTCTTCAGGTTGTGCGTACGTGCGCCGCGTATCCTTATCTCTCGCATCTCGTCCATGTGCTGACCTGAGGGGCTTGGGCAAACCTGTTAATATACGCAATTCCGCAGTCCGGCAGCAAATTCCATGTCCACCTCCCCTACCGACCGCATGAACAGCCAGGAAAAACGCACCGGCATCAGCCTGGCGGCAGTTTTCGCCCTGCGCATGCTCGGCCTGTTTTTGATCCTGCCGGTGTTCTCGATCTACGCCAGGGAATTGCCTTCGGGAAATGACATGGCGCTGGTCGGCATTGCGCTCGGCGCCTATGGACTGACCCAGGCCTGCCTGCAAATCGCCTTCGGGGCCGCTTCCGATCGTTTCGGACGCAAACCGGTGATCGTCTTCGGGTTACTGCTTTTTGTCGCCGGCAGTTTCGTTGCCATGGCTGCCAACGACATCCATGGGATCATCGCTGGGCGCGTGCTGCAGGGCGCCGGAGCAATTTCGGCTGCGGTCACGGCACTCGCCGCCGACCTCACCCGCGAGCAGCATCTCACCAAGGTCATGGCCATGATCGGCTCGTCGATTGGTCTGGTGTTCGCCCTCTCGATGGTCGGTGCACCGCTGCTGTACGTGTTGGTCGGCATGCCCGGCATCTTCGCGCTGACCGGAATTCTGGCACTGCTGGCGGTGCTTGTCGTGCTCAGGGTGGTACCCACTGCACCGAAGATCCCACGGCAACCAGGGTGGCAGAGCTTTGTCGAAGTCCTGACGAATCGCCAGCTGCTGCGCCTGAACTTCGGCGTCTTCGCGCTGCACATGATGCTCACCTCGATGTGGGTGTTGCTGCCGGTCAAACTGATCAGCACGGGGGGCCTGCCGGTCGCCGAACATTGGAAGGTGTATCTGCCAGCACTGCTGATTTCCTTCGTCATCATGGCCCCGGCGATCATTCTTGCTGAGCGATTCGCCCGCATGAAGCTGATCTTCAATGCGGCGATCGTGCTGCTGCTGGCCGTGCAGATGGGTTTCGGCCTGTTTGCCGACGGACTCTACAGTCTGGCCTTCTGGATGATGTTGTTCTTTGTTGCTTTCAATATCCTCGAAGCCACGCAGCCGTCGCTGATTTCGCGGATGGCCCCGCCACATGCCAAGGGCGCGGCACTCGGCGTATACAATACCACGCAGGCCATGGGGCTGTTTCTCGGCGGCCTCATCGGCGGCACCCTGGCCAAGTGTGCTGGCGCCGGTGCCGTCTGGCTGGCCGGAGCCGTGCTGTCCTTCGTCTGGCTTCTGCTCGGGCTGACCATGTCGATGCCACCACCGCGCAGCCGGCCGGCACCGGTGCCGGCATAAGCCCCTATAATCGCGCTGATCCGCTCATCTTTTCTCGTCCATCGTACACACATTCTGGGAGGCAACATGGCTTCGGTCAATAAAGTGATTCTCGTCGGCAATCTGGGTGCCGATCCGGAAACTCGCTATCTGCCCAGCGGCGACGCCGTCTGCAACATCAGGATCGCAACCACCGATCGTATCCGCGACAAGACTTCGGGCGAGTACAAGGAGAGCACCGAGTGGCACCGCATCGTTTTTTTCGGCAAGCTTGCCGAAACTGCCGGCCAATACCTGAAAAAAGGCCGGCAGGTCTATGTGGAAGGGCGTATCCGGACCAACAAGTGGCAGGATAAGGACGGTAACGAACGCTATACGACCGAAATCATTGGTAACGAAATGAAAATGCTCGGCAGCCGCGAAGGCATGGGTTCGCCGTCCGCCAGCGAAGGCGAGTACGGAGGCAGCATGCCATCGGCGCCCGCTGCCGGTTCAGGACGTCAGGCGCCGGCCAAGAAGACCCCGAGTTTTGAAGACATGGATGACGACATCCCGTTCTAGTTCTGCGCCGACCTCGGGAAGGCAGCATTCCTGCTGCTGCCACGGCTGCACCAACTTTTGCCGTCAGAGTCACCGGCGACATCGCTGACGACGACCCTTCATTGCCTGAGCGATCCCGTCGTCAGGTGCGCAGCCGGGCGCTCATGCGCTGCATGATCAGCTCCTTCAGGGTGGCGAAGGATGGCGCGTCGGGTCGCAGGACCCCGCGCTCGGCGACCTCGTGTGGCACCAGCGCGCCGATGTCGACGACGTCGATCGGTTTCGCATCGGGCATCGCGCGCAGGTGACGGATCATCCGGTAACCGTCCATGCCGGGCATCCGCAGGTCGGTCAGCAGCAGATCGGGAGGGTGCCGGCCGATGTGGATCAGGGCGGCGAAAGCGTCCTCGGCGGCGCTGACGATCAGCGGCAGGTTCCAGCTCCGGATCATGGCGACGATGATCTCGCGGGTCAGCGCCTCATCCTCCACTACCAGCACATGCAACGGCTGCGCGGCAGCGGACGCCGTCCGCTGTTCCGCGCTGGACTCGATCGTTCCCAACGCGTCGCGCTGCTGCCGCAAGGACTCGACCGCCTGACGCGGAATGCGGCGGTGGCCACCGCGGGTTTTCCAGGCGCTGAGTTTGCCCGCCTCGACCCAGAGCTGAACGGTTCGTAATGCGACGCCGAGCAGGCTGGCGGCCTCGCGGGTGGTCAGAAAGTCTTCCTCGTGCAGTGCTGGCCTGGATGTGGAGCTCATGGAACCTCTACAGAAAATAAGGGGCGTGCCGTCCCGAACCGTGATCCGCCCTTCGACGCCCTCACTTTATCGGATTTGCCAATAAAGTCGCAAGATAAAGTCTAAAATCGCAAAATCAAGTTGACGTGTCGCCATAAAATGATAATCTACTTATCAATTTTTAGCGACCCCTCCATTTCAATGCACTCTCCCACTGACAATTGCTGGCCCCGCACCCGGCAGCCGGGCGCGCCGGAATGGCCGTCGCGGCCCCGAGGACGCTGCCCACCGTTTCGTCGGGCAACGTCGAACTGTTCTGAACCGCGCCACAAGCGCCCCCAGGAGGAAATGACCATGAAGTTCTGCCATCTGTCCGGCGTCTTCGGCGACCCGATGGTCCTCCTCGCCAACACCTGAACCCCCCGCGACCCACGCAAGAACAAGGAACCCCCCTGATGGACGAACTGACCAGCACCTTCGTGAACGAGAGCCGCGACCAGTTGCTCGCCATGGAAGACGGCCTGCTCAAACTCGAGCAGTCGCCCGACGACG
>DIME01000133.1 GCA_002425405.1 Candidatus Accumulibacter vicinus | reverse complement strand
GGCAGGTACATCATGAAGGTGTTCTCGAACTCTCCCACCATGGCCTTCTGCGCGGCCTCGAAGCCGTCGAAGTTGGCGTCCTTGCTGCGTTTGGCGAATTCGCCGCCGAGGATTTCTTCCCAGTTCGGGCCCCATTCGATCTTTTCCATGCGCGCGCCGGTGATGAGCGAACGCGGCCGCGCGGTGGGCGCGTGCTTCATCTCGGGCGCCGACTGCAGGTGGTCGTAGTCGAAGGTGAAGGGCTCGTAGTAGTCGTCGATCTGCGGCAGGTTCGGGTTGGCAAAGATCTTCATCAACAGCGACCACTTGCCGCCTTGTTTCGGCACGATGGAGCCATCGGCCTTGCGCTGCCAGCCGCCGTTCCACTTGGTCTGGTTTTCCCATTCCTTGGGGTAGCCGATGCCCGGCTTGGACTCGACGTTGTTGAACCAGGCGTATTCGACGCCGGGGCGGCTGGTCCAGACGTTCTTGCAGGTGACCGAGCAGGTGTGGCAGCCGATGCATTTGTCCAGGTTGAGGACCATGCCGATCTGAGCGCGTACTTTCATCGCATTACTCCTTGTCTTTGTGTCGTGCTCAGGGGTTCTCACCCTGCGACTGGTAGGCGCGGGTCAGGTGGTCGTCGGCCGGGGTGTCGAGCCAGTCCACCTTCTTCATCTTGCGCACCACCACGAACTCGTCGCGGTTGGTGCCGATGGTTCCGTAGTAGTTGAAGCCGTAGCTCAGCTGCGCGTAGCCACCGATCATGTGGGTGGGCTTGGTGACGATGCGGGTGACCGAGTTGTGGATGCCGCCGCGCACGCCCGTGATCTCGGAGCCCGGGGTGTTGATGATCTTTTCCTGCGAGTGGTACATCAGGCACATGCCGTCGTTCACGCGCTGGCTGACCACCGCCCGCCCGGCCACCGCGCCGTTGACGTTGAACAGCTCGATCCAGTCGTTGTCCTCAATGCCGGCGCGCTTGGCGTCGCCCTCGCTGAGCCAGATCACCGTGCCGCCGCGGTTGAGCGTGAGCATGTGCAGGTTGTCGCTGTACGTGCTGTGGATGCCCCATTTCTGGTGCGGCGTGATGAAGTTCAGCACGATCTCGGGGTTGCCGTTGGGGCGCTTGCCCTCGATCTCGTCGGTGGTCTTGAGGTCCACCGGCGGCCGGTAGCTGCTGAAGCCCTCGCCGAAGGCGATCATCCAGGGATGGTCCTGGTAGAACTGCTGGCGTCCGGTCAGGGTGCGCCATGGGATCAGCTCGTGCACGTTGGTGTAGCCGGCGTTGTAGCTCACCGTCTCGCTTTCGATGCCGCTCCAGGTGGGCGAGGAGATGATCTTGCGCGGCTGGGCCTGGATGTCGCGGTAGCGGATCTTTTCGTCCTCGCGGTACAGCGCCAGGTGGGTGTGGTCGCGGCCGGTCTGCTTGCTCAGCGCCTCCCAGGACTTGACCGCCACGTGGCCGTTGGTTTCGGGCGCGAGTTGCAGAATCACCTCGCAGGCGTCGATGTCGGTGACGATGCGGGGCATGCCCTGGGTGGGGCCGTCTTCGCGGGTGACGCCGTTGAGTTCGCCGAGCTGCCGCACCTCGGTGTCGGTTTTCCAGGCGATGCCCTTGCCGCCGTTGCCCACCTTGTTCATCAAGGGGCCGAGCGCGGTGAAGCGCTTGTAGACGTTGGGGTAGTCGCGCTCGACCACCGTGATCTGCGGCGCGGTCTTGCCGGGGATCAGGTCGCATTCGCCTTTCTTCCACTCCTTCACGTCAAACGGCTGGGCCAGTTCGGCCGGGGTGTCGTGCATCAGCGGCGTGAGCACCACCTCTTTTTCCACGCCCAGGTGGCCCACACAGACCTCGCTGAAGGCCTTGGCGAAGCCCTTGTAAATCTCCCAGTCGCTGCGGCTTTGCCAGACCGGGTCCACGGCCGCCGACAGCGGGTGGATGAAGGGGTGCATGTCGCTGGTGTTGAGGTCGTTCTTTTCGTACCAGCTGGCGGTGGGCAGCACGATGTCCGAGTAGAGGCAGGTGGTGGACATGCGGAAGTCCAGCGTCACCAGCAGGTCCAGCTTGCCCTGGGGGGCCTTGTCATGCCATTTCACTTCCTTGGGCCGCGCGTCGTCGGCGCCCAGGTCCTTGCCCTGCACGCCGTTTTCGGTGCCCAGCAGGTGCTTGCAGAAATACTCGTGGCCCTTGCCGCTGGAGCCCAGCAGGTTGGAACGCCAGACGAACAGGTTGCGCGGCCAGTTCTGCGGCGCGTCCGGGTCCTCGCAGCTCATCTCCACCGAACCGTCGCGCAAGGCCTTGACCAGGTAATCCTTGGGGTCCATGCCGGCGGCGCGGGCATCTTTCACCACCTGCAACGGGTTGGTCTTGAGTTGGGGCGCGCTGGGCAGCCAGCCCATGCGTTCGGCGCGCACGTTGTAGTCGATCATGCTGCCGCCCCACCGCTTCGCATCGGCCAGCGGTGACACCACCTCGTCCAGGCCCAGCTTCTCGTAGCGCCACTGGTCGGTGTGGGCGTAGAAGAAGCTGGTGGAGTTCTGTTGGCGCGGCGGGCGGATCCAGTCCAGCGCAAAGGCCAGCGCGGTCCAGCCGGTCTGCGGGCGCAGCTTTTCCTGCCCCACGTAGTGCGCCCAGCCGCCGCCGTTGACGCCCTGGCTGCCACACATCATGAGCAGGTTGATCACGCCGCGGTAGTTCATGTCGGCGTGGTACCAGTGGTTCATGGCCGCGCCGATGATCACCATGGACTTGCCATGCGTCTTGTCGGCGTTGTCGGCGAACTGGCGGGCCACGGTGAAGACCTGGTCGCGCGGAACGCCGGTGATCTTCTCCTGCCAGGCCGGGGTGTAGGGCGCGTTGTCGTCGAAGCCCTTGGCACCCGAACCCAGGCCGCGGTCGATGCCGTACTGCGCCACCTGCAGGTCGAACACTGTGGCCACCAGGGCATGTCGCTCCTCGCCGGCTTTGCCCAGGCGCAGCTTCACGGCCGGCACCTTGGCGCGGTTCACATCGCCCGTGGCCTTGTTGGCCGGGAAATGCGGCACCTGCTGACCGCCGAAGTAGGGGAAGCCGACGTCCACGATCTCGTGCGCCTGCTCGCCGTCCTCCAGCACCGACAGCTTGAGCTTGACCTCTTCGTTGTCGCGCGCCTCTTTGGCCTCCAGGTTCCACTTGCCGGCGTCTTCACGCCCTTCAGGGCCCCAGCGAAAGCCGATGGACCCGTTGGGCAGCACGGCCTTGCCGGCGGTGTCGAAGGCCACGGTTTTCCACTCGGGGTTGTTGCCCTGGCCCAGCTTGCCGTTGAAGTCGCTGGCGCGCAGGTAGCGGTCGGGCACCAGGGTCACCGTGCCGTCGGGCAGGGTGTGTTCCTTCAGCATCACCAGCAGCGGCAGGTCGGTGTAGCGGCGGGCGTAGTCGTCGAAGTACTCGCTGCGCTTGTCGAAATAGAATTCCTTCAGGATCACATGCCCCATCGCCATCGCCACCGCGGCATCGGTGCCCTGTTTTGGGTGCATCCACAGATCGGCGAGCTTGGCGACCTCGGAATAGTCGGGCGTGACGGCGACGGTCTTGGCGCCCTTGTAGCGCACTTCGGTGAAGAAGTGGGCGTCGGGTGTGCGCGTCTGCGGCACATTCGAACCCCAGGCGATGATGAACGTGGAGTTGTACCAGTCGGCGGACTCGGGAACGTCGGTCTGCTCGCCCCAGATCTGCGGGCTGGACGGCGGCAGGTCGCAGTACCAGTCGTAGAAGCTCATGCATACCCCGCCGATCAGGCTCAGATAGCGGCTGCCGGCTGCATAGCTGACCATCGACATGGCGGGAATCGGCGAGAATCCGATCACCCGGTCGGGGCCGTATTTCTTGATCGTGTAGACGTTCGCTGCGGCAACGATTTCGTTGACCTCGTCCCAGCTCGAACGGACGAAGCCGCCGAGACCACGCACGCTCTGGTAGTCGCGGCGCTTGCTGTCGGATTCGACGATCGACGCCCAGGCCGCCACGGGATCATGTTCCAGGCGCGCTGCGCGCCAGCTCTTGAGCAGGCGCCCGCGTACCATCGGGTGCTTGACACGATTGGCGCTATACAGGTACCAGCTATAGCTTGCGCCGCGCGCACAGCCGCGTGGCTCATGGTTGGGCATGTCCCAGCGCGTGCGCGGATAGTCGGTCTGCTGGGTTTCCCAGGTGACGATGCCGCCCTTGACGTAGATCTTCCACGAGCACGAACCCGTGCAATTGACGCCGTGCGTCGAGCGCACGACCTTGTCGTGCGCCCAGCGATTGCGGTAGGCATCTTCCCAGGTGCGGTCCTCGCCGGTGACCATGCCGTGGTCATTGGAAAAGGCTTCTTTCGGTGCGGAAAAGTAGCTCAGTCGATCTAGAAAATGGCTCATGCGAATTCCTCGGGAACTTGGGCAGGGGGTCTCTGGGCGGTCAGGGATTCTTTACGTACGCATTCGCACGCAGGTAGAACCACCAGTTGAGCACCAGACACAAGGCGTAAAAAGCAGCGAAACCGTACATGGCAATCTCTGGCGTACCGGCCTTGATTTGTTGACCGATCACCACCGGCGCGATGAACGCGCCATAGGCGGCGATGGCCGAGGTCCAGCCGAGGACGGGGCCGGCCTGTTGGCGGTCGAAAATCACCCCGATGGTGCGGAAAGTCGAGCCGTTGCCGATGCCGCTGGCGGCGAAGAGCACGATGAACAGGCCGAGAAAGGCGGGGAAATACTGTTCCGGCGTGGCCGAGGCGTAGGCCTGCATCATCACGTAGCCCACTGCGATCGAGGCGACGACCATGACCGCGGAGATCACCTGGGTGACGATCGAACCGCCCAGCTTGTCGGAAATCCAGCCACCCACCGGCCGGATCGCTGCGCCGACGAAGGGGCCGATCCAGGCATAGGTGAATGCCGAGGGCGCATTCGGATTCTTCAGGGTGTGCTGCAGCACGCCGTTGGCATCGGGCACGTGACTGATCCCGAAGATCACCGTGATCGACAGCGGCAGCGCCATCGAGAAGCCGATGAACGAGCCGAAGGTCACGATGTACAGCAGCGTCATTGACCAGGTGTGCTTGTCTCCGAAGATCTTGAACTGCTTGGCGACGTTCTCCTTCATCGTTCCGAAGGCCGCGAGCCGCATCACCAGCAGGGCGCTGATCACGTCGAGCGGCACGGCGACCCACATGCTGATCAGGCCCAGGCCGGTCGGTGCGGGCAGGTACAGGTACAGGATGGCGATGGCCGGCACGAATGCCAGCGAGTACAGGTAGATGATCTTGGCGAATGCGGCGATCGGAGTGCCGGTGTCTGGCGAAACCGTCTTCAGGTTGTTCATGCCGAACCAGCACAGCGCCGACAAGGGGACGAGCGAGAGCACCCAGGCGAAGCCGGCGTTCTGGATCCAGGTCGGCGTACCCGCGACGATCTTGCCGAAGATCCAGCCGCTGTCTTTCATCAGTGTCATCGGCTCGCCAGCGAGGGTGCCGAACAGGCCAACGGTCATCGCCAGCGGAATGACGATCTGCATCGTCGTCACCCCGAAGTTGCCGAGCCCGGCGTTCAGGCCCAAGGCGGTACCCTGCAGCCGCTTCGGGAAAAAGGTGCTGATGTTGGACATCGAACTCGCGAAGTTGCCACCGCCGACGCCCGACCATAGCGCCATCAGCTGAAACGCCCACAGCGGCCAGTCCTTGTGCTGCAGGGCAATGCCGGTGCCGATCGCCGGCGACAGGAGCATCGCCGTAGTCAGGAAGATGGTGTTGCGCCCGCCGGCCAGGCGGATCAGGAACGACGCCGGGATGCGCATCGTCGCCCCGGCAATGCCCGCAATCGCAGTCAGCGTGAACAGCTCGGCCTGAGTGAAGGGGAACCCGAGGTTGAGCATCTGTACGGTGATGATGCCCCACATGCCCCAGACGGCGAAGCCGCAGAGCAGTGCCGGTACCGAAATCCAGAGGTTGCGGTAGGCGATCTTCTTGCCGGTGCTCTCCCAGAATGCGTCGTCCTCGGGTCGCCAGTCGATGACGTCGGCCGAACTCGTGCGCACGGGCGCGGCGGGGTGGGTGCTTTGCATAAAGGCTCCGATTTTAATGGGGTGGGAGTGTGCAGTCTTACCGGTCCGTTGACTGTCGTGCAGCACGAATCAGGCGGCGCTGTATCGGAAGAAAAGGTACTGTGCGAAGCGAGGTCGCTCCTTGATGTGAGTCAAGAGAACCGGGCGGACATTTTGCCGCCAGGCCTGGGGCTGACGACACCCTCGCTCTGCGCTAACATGCGACCTCGGCGTCCCGGCGCGCGTACCACCACCAGGTAACCGCGACGCAGCTCACGTAGAACAGGCTGAAGAATATCAGCGCCCCTTGCGGACCACCCATCAGTTTGATGGACGTGCCGTACGCGATCGGAATGAAGAAGCCGCCGAACGCCGCCACTGCCGAACTGAAGCCGACCGCTGCGGCGCCCTCGGTACTGCCCTCGCGCTGCGCCTGTTCGAGCGCAGCCTGGTCATTGCGCATCACCTTCCGTTCGCGCAAGGTGCGGAAGATGATCGGGATCATCCGGATGGTCGTGCCATTGCCGATGCCGGCGGCGACGAACAGGATCAGGAACATCAGCACAAAGCCCTGCACGTTGCCCTCGCCACTGCCGCCGGGCAGGAACCCGATCGCAGCCAGGGGGGCCAGGGCCATCACGACAAAGCACCATACGGTGATCGGGGCACCCCCTTTGCGATCGGCCAGCCAACCGCCGATGGGGCGTACGAGCGCCGCCAGGACCGGGCCGATGAAGGCCAGCTTGAAGGCATCGGATGCCGGGAACTGGGTATTGAGCAGCATCGGGAAACCGGCAGCGAGGCCGATGAACGAGCCGAAGGTGCCGGTATAGAGCCAGCTCATCAGCCATTGATGCTTGTGCTTGAAGATCGCCACCTGATCGGCGAAGCCGGCGCGCACACTGGCGATGTTGTCCATGCCGAACCAGGCGGCGACGGTGCTGAGGACAATGAACGGCACCCAGATGAAGCCGGCATTCTGGACCCAGATCGGAGCCGTGACGCCCTGGTCTACGTGGGTCTGGGCGCTGCCGCCAAGAATCAGGAGTGCCCCGCCGTAGACCGCCACCGGAGCAATCAGTTGCGCCAGTCCGACGCCCAGGTTGCCGATCCCGGCATTCAGTCCCAGCGCCGTGCCTTGCAGGCGTTTCGGGTAGAAGAAGCTGATGTTTGCCATGCTCGACGAGAAATTGCCCGCTCCCAGACCGCACAGCAGGGCAATCACTGCAAACACTGCATAGTTGGTTCCGGGGTCCTGCACCGCGTAGCCGATCCAGAGGGTTGGCAGTATCAGCAGGGCGGTGCTGTACACCGTCCAGTTGCGTCCGCCGAAGATCGGTACGACGAATGAATAGAGCACGCGAAAGAAGGCCCCCGACAGTCCTGGCAGTGCCGCCAGCCAGAAGAGCTGGTTGGTGCTGAACTGGTAGCCGATATGCGGCAGTTCGACGACGATCACGCTCCACACGACCCACACCGCGAATGCCAGCAGCAGGGCGGGCATCGAAAACATTAGGTTGCGATTGGCGATGCGCCGGCCGCTTGCCGCCCAGAACGAGTCGTCGTCGGGGCGCCAGTCGACCAGGAGATGCCGTCGCCGGCGCGCATGTTCCAGCAGCTCCGCGTCCTGCAATTCGGCGCGCGCCTCGGCATGTCGGAAGAGGATCTCGTCCCTTTCGCTGCTTTCGGCCCGCCAGATCCAGATCATGGTCACCACCACGACGCCGACCAGGAGCATGAAGCAACTGCTGCGTACCCCGACCACATCGGCGGCGACACCGAACATGATCGGCAGGGTGAAACCGCCCAGACCACCGATGACGCCGACGATGCCGCCGACCACGCCCATGCTCGTTGGATAGTGGTCGGCGAGGCTGCGGTACACGCTGGCTTTTCCGAAACCCTGGGCCAGACCCAGGATGAAGATCAGGATCGTGAACAGCACGATTCCCACTTCGATGCTGAATGCGACATCGCCCTTGATGCCGTGAATGACCATGGTCGTCGGCGGATAGCTGAGGATGACCAGGGACACCAGGCTGATCCAGAGCACCCACCAGGTGACCTGGTTGCCTCCCACTTTGTCGGATGCCCAACCGCCGAGGGCGCGGATCGCCCCGGAAGGCAGGTCGAACAGGATCGTCAGGAAAGCAGCCGTCGCCAACGGCAGTCCATATTCGCCGACGTAGTACTTTGGCAGCCATAGCGCGAGCGCCACGAAGGCGCCGAAGACGAAGTAGTAGGCCAGCCCAAAACGCCAGACCCGCAGGTCGAGCAGGGGCATCAGCTGCTCGCCAAGCGAGGGGCGCCGCCGGTCTTTCTGCGCGTCCTTCTGGTGCAGCGGATCCTCGTAGGTGAAGAACCAGAACAGGACCGCCATCACCAGCAGGGCGATGGAGTACACCTTGGGCACGTTCCGCCACGAACCGGTCGCCGAAGCTGCAATCAGCATCGGAGCGATGAACTTGGTGAGCGACGAACCGGCGTTGCCGGCGCCGAAGATGCCCATCGCCGTGCCTTGTCGTTCCTTGCTGAACCAGGCCGAAGTGTACGCGATGCCGATGGCGAACGAGCCACCGGCCATGCCGACGAACAGGCCGAGCACAAGGTATTGCCAATACTCGGTGGCGTAAGACAAGAGCCAGGTGGGAATCGCGACCACGACCATCTGGATCAGAAAGACGATTCGTCCGCCGTAACGGTCGGTCAGCAGACCCAGCGGCAGGCGAATCAGCGAGCCGGTAAGAATCGGGGTCGCCACCAGCAAGCCGAACTCGGTTTCGTTGAGGTTGAGTTCGGCCTTGATCTTGATGCCGATGACGGAAAACATGACCCACACGGCGAAATTCACCGCAAAGGCCAGCGTATTCATCGTCAGGACGGAAATCTGCTCGCGGCTGTATCCCGGCTTGCTCCTCTCAGGCGGTGTCACTTTCGTTCCCTCTGGTTGTCATGCGAAAAAGATTTGGCCACGGCCCCCCGTGGCACGGTGGTCATAAGCTCAGGATGAGCGCACCCGCAGGTCAATGGTCCGAGGTTACGGCAGGACCGGCACGGGCAGACATGATCTGGATCAAGATTCGTGTGGAAGTGGTGTCAGCGACGCAGGTATTGTCTTGCGCCTGTTGGGAGACGGGTGGGGGCGAAAACAGGAAAACCCGATAGCCCTCGTTGATTGTGTAGTAATAACGTCGGAAATTTTTACACTGTGCATCAAAAAAATCGGTTGATCAATTTCAACTCATTGGTTTTATTGTAAAAATGAATTTTGGCATGCTATGTGCTTGCTGGTCCCCTATCCGACCATCACCATCGGGGCATCGGTGGTGGCGATACTGGGGGGTGTCGAGTGGTTCACATCCCGATTGTCAGGAACAAGCCAAAATAACGGCATACGGAGGTCTGTATATGACGAAGACAAGAATCTTGCTGGCCGGGATGGCGATTTCGATGGCGCCTCTCGCTGAAGCGATGCCGGTCACCCGCTCAATAGTGACCACCAGCGGCGCGGCAGATGTCGCTTTCAAAGCGGTCATCGATTCATTCCGGAGCGATCTGGGCGGTGTCCTCAATCCCCCTGGGGCCTGTGCGCCGGGACCCTGTACGACAGGCCGGCGGGAGATCAACTGGGATGCGGTGCCTCTGGGGTTCAGTTCGCCGAACGCATTTCCGGGGGATTTCTTCAATGGCACCACCGGCGTTCAGCCAGCCGGCCGGCTTCGCGGGGCCACATTCACCACGCCGGGGACCGGTTTTCGCGTGAGCGCTTCCGAATTCTCCGACGAAGCAGGCTTTGGTCCGGCCGAGTTCGATGCGTTCAGCCCGATAAGGTTGTTCGCCAGCATGGGGAGCAACATCACCGATGTGACCTTCTCCGTGCCCGGGAGCCCAGGGCTGGCGGCGACGGTGCGCGGCATGGGCGTCGTCTTCGCCGATGTGGATTACACGGGAAGCGCGTCACTGGAGTTTTTCGGCACCAGCGGTGCGTCGCTGGGGTTGTTCCCGGTGGAAGGTGTCTTCCCGACTGCAGACGGGCGCAACAGCCAGGGTTCATTCTCATTCCTGGGCGTCTCGTTCAACTCCGGCGAGAGAGTCTCGCGTGTGCGCATCGTGTCGGGCGCGCACGGCATTGACGGCACCTATACCGGTCTGGACGACGCCGTGGTCATGGATGACTTCATCTACGCCGAGCCGCAGGCGGTGCCCGCACCGCTGACCAGCACCCTGGTCGGTGCAGGTCTGGCCGGACTGCTGGCATTCCGGCGGCGGCGGTAGCCGCCAAGAATACCGCAGCCATACCGCAACCGAGGCACGTTTTATACACACGTGCCTCGGCGTGAGCTGCGCTGTCCTTCCGGCGTTCAGCCGTGGCGGCGGCGACCCAACAGCAAAATGAGCAAACCGGCACCGAGCAGGCCTAGCGCGCCTGGCTCGGGAACCAGACTCACTCTGGGCGAATTCGGAATCCCGCCCAAGGGGAAGGCGGGATCACCTGTGCGAACCGGTTGGAATGCCCACGACGCCTGGTAGGGTGCGGCAACCGCATCAAAGTCTGCAACGAAGCTGAAGCCAGAAAGCGAGCCATCCGGCATGATGGCATCCTGCAAGATCGATTCGCAGGACACGATTGCTGCCGCGCTGGCGATGCGTGCGGATGTGCCGACATCGACCCAGCAGTCGCTGTACCAGTGCAGAACCTCGGTGACGGTCGTGAACGGGCTGCCGGCTCCCGCGAAGAACGGGTCGCCCGGCGTCTGCCATGCAGCGACGCCTGCCCATCCGGTGCTGGAGTTCGTCACGCCGATGGTCTCGATGCTGTAATTCCAGCCGGACGGTGACTTGATGTTCTTGATGCCGGCATCACCGAACCAGGGCAACTCCCAGTCGACAATCAAGGGTTCACGGTCAGGACCGCCATCAGACTTGCTGGTATTGTTCACCGTGTAGTTGTAGGTCCAGGTGCCGTCGCCGTTATTGACGACACTGTCCGTGACGGTCGAGCTGCGTGTCCAGCCACTGCCAATCCCCGCGACAGCAGGTTGCGCGGCTACCAGGCCAAGGGCCAGAATGGCGGCCAGAGACGCGGATCTTCTCGTGAGCGAGCTGCACAATGCTAAGGTATTCATGGAATCCCTCCTTCAGGGTCGATCGACAATGAAACTGTACGCCCCATGCGACAAGCAAATTTCATACCGGAAATATTTTTGTCATCGTATCAACAGCTTGGAAAATTGCTTTGCCACTGGTGTAAAGAAAACCGACACCTGTTCTGAAAAATGGCCCAGGGAGATGCCATGCCCTTCACTCGACGTCAAGTGTTGACGCTGACCGGGGCTTCGCTGCTGCTGTCGCTCCTTACCTGGTGGCCGCGCCGCGAGACCCCACTGGTTCCGGCATCGAGGCCGGATGAACTGAGCGCCTGGATTGATACGCTGCTGCCCGCCGAGACGGATTTTCCGGGCGCAGTGGCGCTCGGAGTAGGCGAACGGATGGCGGCCGCGATTGCCCGCGAACCCGCCTACGCCCGCTTGACTGCGGCGGCCATGGGCTGGCTGGCGGCCCGCGCCCGCGAGGCCGGGGGGACGACCTTTGCCGCGCTGCCGGAAGCACGGCGGGTGGACATCGTTGCGGCCGCCGCCGCCAGCCCGGAAGGCTCGACGCCCCGCACTTTCTTCCAGGCGACTCTCGATGATGCCCTGTTCCATGCCTATGCCGACGCCCGTGCCTGGACCGGACTGACCTACGCCGGACCGCCTCAGCCGATCGGTTTTCCCGATCAGGCTGCAGCACCGAAGAGCGGCTGATGCACGCGGATGTGGTCATTGTCGGCGCCGGCGCCGGCGGCGCAGCCTGCGCATGGGCTCTGGCCAGTCGCGGCGTACGCGTTCTGGTACTGGAGTCCGGACCCTGGTATGACCCGGTCCGTGAAAACCGCCTGCACCTGCCGGACTGGGAGCAGCATGCCTTTCCGGAGGGGAAGGAATACCGCCACGCGTACACCTTCGCGCAGATGCAGGCCCTGAACCCACAATGGGCGCAGCTGCGATCGTGGAACCATAATCTCGGTCAGGCTGCCGGCGACACCCGGCGGGCATTGAAATACCAGCACGTCCGTGGCGTGGGGGGCAGCACCCTGCATTTCGTCGGCGAAGCGCACCGCCTCCATCCGGCGGCGATGCGCATGGCCAGCCGCTTCGGCGTCGGTGCCGACTGGCCGATTGCCTACGGCGAACTGGAACGTTTCTACGTCGAGGCGGAGTACCTGATCGGCGTTGCCGGCCCATTGCATGATCGCCATCGCCCGCGCAGCCGGGCCTATCCACTGCCCCCCCACGCGCATAGCTACGCCAGCCAGCGCATCGGCAGCGCCTGCGCCAGGCTGGGCATGAGCTGGTCGCCAAATTCTCTGGCAATCCTTTCCGAACCCTGGCAGGGCCGGCCCGGCTGCAACTACTGTGGTCAATGTGCCCGCGGTTGCCCGCGCGCCGACAAGGGTAGCGCAGATGTCACCTTCGTCGCCCAGGCGCAGGCCAGCGGACGCTGTACGGTGCTGGCGCGATGTCATGTCACGGCCATCGTGCCTGGAGATGGCGATCGCGTCGCCAGGGTCAGCTGGGTCGACGCCGACGGTACCGAGCACTCGCTGCGACCGCGCGCGCTGGTGCTCGCCTGCGGGGCGGTGCAGACACCCCGCTTGTTGCTGGCCAGCGCCAATGCCCATGCGCCGCAAGGCCTGGCCAACGAGTCCGGTCAGGTGGGCCGCCATTTCATGGAAACCCTGGCCTGGGCCAGCAGCGCCTTGCATCCGGACGCCCTGGGCAGCCACCGCGGCGTGCCGTCGGACGGCATTTGCTGGGATTTCAACGCTCCGGATGCCATTCCCGGTATTCCGGGCGGCGTGCGCTTCAGTGTCGGCATGGCGGAAATGGACTTGGCCGGACCCATCAACTATGCACGCAGGGTGGCCAGCGGCTGGGGGCGCGCGCATCGTGCGGCCATGCGCAACAGTTTTGGCAGGGTTCTCTCGGTGGCGTCCGTCGGTGAGTTTCTACCCAACGACGGCACCTATATCGACCTCGACCCGCACGCTCGTGACGCCCATGGCCTGGCGCTGGCGCGCATCCATAGCCGCATTGACGAGCTCGAGCTGCGTCGCCTGGTGTTCATGGCCGGCAAGTGCCGGGAAATCCTGCAGGCGGCCGGGACCGCAAAGCCCTTCGAGGAATTCGGCACTTACGATACATTCAACGCCACGCATGTTTTCGGCACCTGCCGGATGGGGAGCGATGCGCGTCATTCGGTGGTGGACAAGGACTGCCGTAGCCACCGTTGGCGCAATCTATTCATTGTCGACGCGAGTGTGTTCCCGAGCAGCGGCGGCGGCGAATCGCCATCGCTGACCATCGAGGCCCTGGCGATCCGGGCCGGAGCGCATGTCCGCAATCTGCTCGCGAAGCGCGAATTGTGAGGCAAAAGGTGGTGCGGAGGCATCAGGCGGCTGGTCCCGCAGGCAAATAGGGGTAACGGCGCCGGATCCGGTAGCCACCAGCGGCGCCCGGCAAGGACTCGACCAGCACGTAGCTGCCGATCTGCCAGAGCAGTGCCGGCGCGGCGGCGGGCGCGATGCTTCCGGCAGCGCGTCGGGCCAGCGTCACGTGCGGGCGAAAAGGCCGCGACTCGACCGGCAGGGCCAGTGCCTGCAGCGCTTCGCCAAGGCGGCAATGCAGTTCCTTCAGTGCCTCGGGGACGGCGCTTGCCTGCAGCACCGCGAGGCCGCGAGGCCAGATCGCAGGCTGCGTCAGATGCAGCTCGAAAGGGGTCATTGCCACCTGCAGCCCGGTGCTCACGGCTTCGAGGCGCGGGCGCTCGATGGCGCCGATGAAGTGCAGGGTCAGGTGCAGCCGCTCGGCCGGGACGGGGGATGATCCCTTCGGCCACAACCATTGCTGCTGATAGCCGAGGAGCGCCGAGTTTTCTCCATTCGCCGGCCAGAGCGCGAGGAACAGGCGCGCGTATCTGGGGCCATCCTGCGCCGACGAGGGTGACTGGGAATTGTGCGGTGAGTGCAAGACTTTGGATTCAGCGTGAAAGGCGGATTTCCGGCACCTCGACGATGGCCAACGTCGTTGCCGGGGGCTCCTCGACGGCACGAAGCAGCGCCTGCGTCATCTGTTCCAGGGTGACGAGTCCCAGGCGACCGGCCGTCGGACGCCAGCGCGGAACGCATGCCGCCAGGGTATAGAGTGGTGCCAGCATGATCGGCCAGCGGTGCCCTGGGCCGATGACGTACCAGGGACGCAGGATGGTCGCACGCACGCCGCTACGCGCGATCGCCGCCTCGCCGGCTGCCCGGGCGGCGACATAGGCGCGCATTACCGGCGCCGGCTGTGCGACGCTGACGTATACCAGGTGGGCTACCGACAGGCGCGACGCAGCGCTGACCGCGGCGCGGATCGAAGCAAGATCGACGGCCTCGAATTCGGCCGCTTTGGTCGGGTTGGGGTGCGGCGTACCGACCAGGTGGACGAGGGTGTCGCCTGGCTGCAAGACAGTGGCGATCGACTCGCTATCGAGCGCGTTACCGATCACGGTTTCGGCACCGGGAGCAACGCGTCCGGTTGCCAAGCGGCGCACCAGCAGTCTGACCCGGTGCCCGCGCTTCAGCAATTGCTCGACCAGGCGCGTACCAAGGTAACCCGTTCCCCCGGTCACCACCACCGCCCCGCTCGTCCCCGCCATGGCCGGTTGCCGTCCTGGAGCGCGATCAGCGCCCGACGATATCGCCCTTCAACCCCGAAACAGCCGTCAGCACTTCCTTTCGCTCGACTGCGGGTACCTTGAACTTGTCGAGCGTTGTGCTCAACGCCTTGACCGAGATGTCCCAGTCCTCATCGGTGATTTTCAGTCCCCCGTGGGCTTTTTTCATGTCGCGACCGCTGTAGGAGCAGGGTCCCTTACTGACCACACACAAGAAGTCGATGATCTCGCCGCGAATGCGATTGAGCGAGTCGCTGCTGTGTCCGACGAAAAACCGACCGAGTTTTGGGTCGGGCAATAGTCGACCGAGAAAATCGTCGGTCACCGCCGCCAGAGCGTCGTAGCCTCCGAGGCGTTTGTACAACGTTGGCGATTCTTCGCTCAGTGCCGGTGTGGTCAAGGCGGTCGCCAGAAGGGCGGCGAGTAGGGAGTGAGTCAGTTTCATCGGGAAATCCTCCGTGGGCAAATAGGCATTGTCCGATGGTCGCCTGCGGAGGGCGACCACCTAGCCACCTTACGCGTCACGTCCGCGTTTGGATGCAGATGCCGTTGTCCGGGTGGCCGAGCAGTTGCCCTGCCGGTGCTCCCAGATGCCGCGGATGCTCAGCTACCCATGCCGCTGAAGCTGCTGGCGCCTTTCTTGCGTAGCGCGTGGATCTTGGCCAGACCGCCGCGTGCGGTCTCCCGATAACTTGCCTTCATGTCGCAGCCCGTTTCCCACATGGTGCGGACCACCTCGTCGAAGGAAACGATGTGGTGGCCGTCGGAAAGCAGGGCGTAGGCAGCGCAGTCGACGGCGCGGACGGCGGCGACGGCGTTGCGCTCGATGCAGGGAATCTGCACATAGCCGCCAATCGGGTCACAGGTCAGGCCGAGATGATGCTCCAGCCCCATCTCTGCCGCATACTCGATCTGCCGCACCGACCCCCCCAGGAGTTGAGTCGCGGCGCCGGCCGCCATCGCACAGGCGGTTCCGACTTCGCCCTGGCAGCCGACTTCGGCCCCCGAAATCGACGCGTTGCGCTTGACGAGGTTGCCGATCATCCCGGCCGTCGCCAGCGCGCGGCAAATCTTTTCGTCCGACAAGTGCGCGTGCCCTTGCAGGAAAAACAGCACCGCGGGGAGCACGCCGCAGGCGCCGCAGGTCGGCGCGGTGACCACCTCGCCACCGGCCGCATTCTCTTCCGATACGGCCAGCGCGTAGGCGAACTGCAAGGCCGTTTGGCCGAAGTAGCCGGCGAGGCTCTGCGCGCGGGCGTGATAGGCCGAAGCCTTGCGCGACACGTTCAGCGTCCCCGGCAGACGTCCTTCAGCGTTCAAACCGGTCGCGATAGTCTTCTGCATGCTCGTCCAGACGCGGCACAGATAGCGCCAGATGGCCGGCCCTTCGTGGCGTTCGACGATTTCCCAGATGCTCAGTCCCTCGCGTTCAGCCTGTTCAAGAACCTCCAGCATGCTGGCATGGGGATAAACCTCGTCGCCGCCGTCGGGCTGACCGTTCTCGTCGAGCAGCGCGCCGCCGCCCACCGAGTAAACGACGCGTCTGGTCAGGACACTGCCCACAGCGTCGAGCGCCTCGAACTGTATTCCATTGGGGTGAAGAGGCAAGGATCGATCGGGCAGCCAGACGATGTCCACCGGTGTCGGAAAGAACGGTACGCTGACCGCCAGATCAGTGAGGTGACCGCGGCCGGTGGCAGCCAGGGCACCGTAGAGCGTGACGCGCAGGCGTGCCGCCATCGGGTTGGCGGCCTTGAACGCGATGGCGGCAAAACGTGGCCCCATGGTGTGGCTGCTCGACGGGCCGAGACCGACACGGTAGAGTTCCTGCAGGGATTTCATGGGCTGGCTGCGCCTCGCGAAAGTTCAAGGAAATCGTCGATGAAGTCAGCTTGCCAAACCGCCGCTTGTCGACCGCCGTGCCAGGAACTGGAGTATAAGCGGCTCAAAAGTGTATGGTGGCCGATGCATGGCCGTCAAGCTTGGATCTGATTGGGAGAACTCTGGAGTGTGTTGACATACAAGCGAGCCAAATGACGGATGCGGCGAGGGCGATGAAGGAAGCGAAACGCTCGGCGAGTTGGTTGTGGCATGTGGCGATACGTCGCCATGACTTGATGCGCCAGCAGAAGCTCCGGCTCATACCACGTTGGACAAGGCTGGTCCTTGACCCGCTGGCAGTAATGGCGGAAACTGCCCAGGGTCCATTTGCCGTCTGGAATGCGACTTCATAAGAAGATTGCTGAGAGGAGACGACCCCATGTACAAGGTATTGACCGTTGCTGTCACTCTTTCGTTGGCCGCCGCCTGCGCACTGGCCGGAGCACCCGCGGCCAATCCCGCCGGTATCGAGTCCAAGAACTACAAGTGGAACATGCAGGACAATCCCGAGAAGAACAAGGCCTTGCGGCTCGAAGGGAATGCCAAGGCGGGCGAGGCGGACTACAAGACTTACTGTGAGGCTTGCCACCTGCCGCAGGGCGTCGGCAATCCACATGGCAGCATTCCCCAGTTGGCGGGCCAGCACCCGACTGTCATCATCAAGCAGTTGGCCGACATTCGCTCCGGATTGCGCGACAACCCGACGATGTATCCGTTTGCCAGCAAACTGGCTGGTGCGCAGGCACTGGCGGACGTCGCGGCGTATATTGGAACGCTCTGCGTTCCGCGTGATTCGGGCAAGTATGAAGGTCCCGATGCTACCAAACTGATTGCTTATGGCAAAGTGTTGTACGACAAGGAATGTGTTCAATGCCACCAGCCAAACGGAGACGGCAACAGCGAAAAATTCTACCCTGTGATCGCCGGTCAGCATTACAGGTACTTGCTGCGCCAGATGATCGACATCCGTGATGGAAAGCGACGCAACAGCCATCCGGAGATGAGCAGGGTCATCGCCCAGTACGACGACGCTCAACTGGTCGCGATCGCAGCCTATCAGGCGATGCTGGTCACACAACTGCGGCAGTGGTCAACGCGTCCACGTTTCTGCCAGCCATCCTGAACAGTCGGACCGTGCGGCAGGCACTCGCAGCGCTTGGATGGCGAGCGGACGATCTCGTGCGTGTGGGAGGGGAGAGGTGGTTGTTGCATCCAGAGACGCCGATTCCGGTCCTCCCCGCTGGTCAGGGCGGCAACGTGCCGTAACCGTTCATCTCCCCCTTTAAGCGACCACTGGGTGACGATGTTGCCCTTTCGCTCGAGGCATTCCCCGCCGCAGAGGAATCACGGCCGGCGATTGACGACATCAACCGCGGCGTCCCGCGGCAAGACCGTCGCTGCGCAGCGCGCGGCGAGAAACTCACGCAGTTCGCGCACCGCGGGGTTGATCTGCCGACGGTCGGCGCAGACCAGATTGAGCGGCGCCGCTTCGCCCCGCCACTCCGGGCATAGCGCCGTCAGCCGGCCGGCGTGCAAATTGTCGGCGACATCGAGCGCCGACTTGTAGGCGATGCCGTGGCCGGCTACCGCCCAGTGCCGCACGGCGTCACCGTCGTCGGAGACGCGGTTGCCGCGCACCCGCACCGACTCTTCCCGGCCACCACGTACGAAGCGCCAGCGGTCGTGGATGGCGTCGCCGAGTAGATAGCACAGGCAGTTGTGGCCGATCAATGCCGTTGGCGTCTTCGGCGTACCGGTGCGCGCCAAATAGGCTGGGGAAGCGCAGAGCACGCGCCGGTTGTCCGGCGCGACGGGCAATACCACCAAGCTTGAGTCGGGCGGCAGGCCATAGCGCAACGCGATGTCGATCGGTTGCCGATAGACGCCGGCGATGCGATCGGAGAGCTGCACGCGCATCTGCAGTTGCGGGTGGCGGGCCTGAAAGTCGTCCAGCCAGGGCAGGATGAGATTGCGACCGAGATCGGAGGGCAGTGAAATCTGAATCGTCCCACGCACGGTGGCGTCGCCGTCGGCCAGCAGGTTGTGACCGTCGGCGAATGCCTGCAAACCCTGCCGGCAATGTTGGAGAAAGATCTCGCCTTCCTGAGTCAGACGCAGGCTACGCGTGAAACGTACGAACAAGGCTCGACGAGGCACATCAGGCGGCGATCCTTGGGCAGGAGGAGCGCGATGGCCGTTTCGCCAACCCGGAGATCAGGGCCGGCCAGCAGAAAGCGCGCGGCTTCTACGTCGATCTGCACCACGAGGAACTACAGGATGTGGGTTCCTGGATGGAGCGTCAGATCTACCTGTCCCTGGGCACGCTGTTGCTCGGCGCGGCGGCGCTGGAAATCGACGCCTGCCCGATGGATGGCTTCGACCCGGCGGCAGTCAATGTGGCGCTCGATCTTGCCGAACGCGGCTATACCGCACTGGCCATAGTCGCACTCGGCTATCGTAGTGAGGCCGACTTCAACGTCAATCTGCCCAAGTCGCACCTGCCGGCGGAAACCGTCATCAGCCATCTCTGAGCGGAAGGCGGTTGGAGAGTCTGGACGCGGTGATCGACCGCGACGGTCTGGGCCGCGCCGAGTTTCTGGTGGACCGGCTGATCGAGTCGGGCCGCCGCGCGCTTTCTGGCTCGCCTGGCGCGGTTGCTGGCCGACTTCCGGCGGGCCGTGCTGTAGGAAACGCCGTAGCGATAGCAAGCCGTGCGGGGAAATGCCGAGCGCCTGGGAGTCTGTCGGCCTTTCCTCACACCGGGCGCCTTCTATGATAAATTCATATCATTCTGAGCCACCGGAACCCACCATGGCCAATTTTATTCCCTGGTCTCTTTACCCCTTTTTTACCTGAGGTGTAGAAAACTGGGCTCAATCTTGAACTTTGGAGGTGCGTAGAAATATGTTGCTCCCTGCTGCATTAAGACATCATCGCTACCCTGCTGCCATTCTTTTGTGTGTGGCGACGATGCTGATTGCACTGCCGTTCCGCGACAGCGTCGATATCGCCAACATCGACATGCTGTTCCTATTAGCGGTATTCGTCAGCGCCGTCTGGCTGGGGCGCGGCCCGGCTGTGATGGCAGTATTTCTGAGTGTCGCACTGTTCGACTTTTTTTTCGTTCCGCCCTACCTGTCGTTCGCCGTTGCCGATGCACAATACCTTATCACCTTTGCCGTGATGCTTACGGTCGGGCTGCTGACTTCGCACCTGGTATCGCTGCTGGCAGAGCGGACTGAGCAAGCCCAGGAAAGCGAGATCCAGACACGCCTGCTGCACGCCCTTGGCCGCGATCTCGGCGTGGCCATGAACGTCGAGCAGGTCGGCACCAT
Organism: Candidatus Accumulibacter vicinus; assembly: GCA_002425405.1. Classification (GTDB taxonomy): domain Bacteria; phylum Pseudomonadota; class Gammaproteobacteria; order Burkholderiales; family Rhodocyclaceae; genus Accumulibacter; species Accumulibacter vicinus. The sequence goes on along the minus strand of DIME01000133.1, from coordinate 16,532 downwards.
TGCTGCTGCATTTCTGGATGAGTTTGAACTGAACTGCATCCTGCTGACGCATTCCAAATCGGGCCTGCTCCCGGTGGGGGATACCTCCTTGCCGGTGCTGGAGACGGGTTTTGCCCAATCCGCCTGCGACCGAAATGCCGTCATCGAGGTCGATACCCTGGCAGGTGCCGGCAGAATGATCGCTTTTCTGCCGATGGCGGTTTCTGACCGGGTTCTGGGTGTTCTGGCCATCGGGCCACGGCAACCTAACGCAGGCCGTATCCGCGAACTGCGCCCCTTACTGGAGGCTGCTGCCGCGCAAATTGCCCTGATCGTCGAACATCTGGCACAAGCGGATGCTATCCGGAAAAGCGAGTTGCAAGCCAACGAGGAGCGCTTGCGCACCTCCATCCTCGCCGCGCTCTCCCATGACATGCGCACGCCGTTGACCAGCTTGGTCGGTCTTGCCGATACGCTGGCGCAGCAGAAATCGCCATCCGGTCAGATCGTTACCGAAACAGCAACAGAAATCCGCGATCAGGCACTGGCCATGCACCACATACTGTCCAATCTACTGGAAATGGCGCGGCTGCAGGCCAATGACATGCGCCTGAACAAGGAATGGCAACCCATCGATGAGGTGATCGGATCCAGTATCCGTTTGCTGGCCAGCGCCCTGTCCGGGCATGCGCTGGAGATTCGTATTCCACCGGGGCTGCCCCTCGTCAATTTTGACGCCGTCCTGATCGAGCGCGTGATCTGCAATCTGCTTGAGAACGCCATCAAGTATTCGACTCCTGGCACGCCGATTCGGCTTGATGTCGAATTGCAGCCGCATAGGCTCGAAGTGGCTGTCGCCAATCGGGGATCGGGATTCCCGGCAGGAAGCTGTGATTCGGTTTTCGACCTATTCGTTCGCGGCGAACCTGAATCCGCTACGGGTGGCACTGGCATCGGGCTGGCCATTTGCCAGGCCATCATTGCCGGGCACAACGGACAGATTGTGGCGGAGAACATTCCGGATGGCGCCTGTGTGCGCTTCAGCTTGCCGCTTGGCACTCCGCCGACACTGGCCGAGGAGTCCGCATCATGACTGCGATGCTCGGCAAGGTGCTGATCGTCGAGGACGAACCGCGCATTCGCCGGTTCGTCCGTGATGCGCTCGGCCGGGAAGGCTGCGAGACCTTCGAGGCCGGCAATGTGGGTGACGGACTGGAACTGGCTGGCGCGCAGCATCCCGACATGATCGTCCTCGACCTGGGGTTGCCGGACCAAAGCGGATTGGAACTGATCCGCAACCTGAGAACCTGGTCATCCATCCCTATCCTGATCCTGTCAGCTCGCATCGCCGAGCAGGACAAGGTCACCGCCTTGGATGCCGGGGCCGATGACTATCTGACCAAACCGTTCGGGGTTGCCGAGCTGCTGGCACGGGTGCGCGCCCTGTTGCGAAGGCGGCAGCAGGAATCGCGGCCTTCGCCCATCCGGCGCTTTGGTGATGTCGAAGTCGATTTGTCGCGTCGCGTAGTGCAGCGTGATGGCGCCGACATCCGTTTGACGCCGCTCGAATACAGTCTGCTGGCAACGCTGCTGGCCAACGACGGCAAGGTTCTGACCCATCGCCAACTCCTGCGCGAAGTCTGGGGCGATGGCTATGCCGGGCAGAGCCACTATCTCAAGGTTTACATCGGCCGCCTGCGCCAAAAGCTCGAACCGAATCCCACCCAGCCCCAATTCCTGCTGACGGAAACCGGGGTGGGCTACCGCTTTCAATCCTGATTCCGGAGGCATCATGTCATCCCACGTTCCCAGCTCGCGCTTGGCCGCCCTGTCGCTGGCAGCACTCGGCGTCGTCTATGGCGACATCGGCACCAGCCCGCTCTATGCCCTCAAGGAAGTGTTCGGCGGTGCGCATCACCCGGTGCCGATCACGCCGGACAATGTGCTGGGCATCCTGTCGGTGGTCTTCTGGTCGCTGATGGTCGTCGTCAGCCTGAAATACGTCATCTTCATCCTGCGCGCCGACAACAAGGGCGAAGGCGGCATCATGGCCTTGATGGCACTGGCCTTGCATCCGCTGCAGGAAGATTCCTGGCTGCGGCGTTTCATCATCGTCATCGGGTTGTTTGGAGCGGCCCTGTTCTATGGCGATGGCGTCATCACGCCGGCTATTTCTGTCTTGTCGGCCGTCGAGGGGCTGGAGGTGGTCACTCCGACATTCAAGCTCTACGTTCTACCAATCTCGCTGGTCATCCTCGTCGGTCTTTTCCTCGTCCAGCGACGAGGGACCGCCACAGTCGGCACCCTTTTCGGACCGATCATGGTGTTCTGGTTCATCGTGCTCGGCATCCTCGGCATTGCCAGCATTGTGCAGAACCCGCAGGTCTTACAGGCACTCAATCCGCTGTATGGGGTGCGCTTCTTCGCGAACAATCCTATCCTCGGTTTCTTTGCGCTGGGTGCCTGCGTGCTCGCCCTGACCGGTGCCGAAGCCTTGTATGCCGACATGGGCCACTTTGGCCGGCGTCCGATCCAGCTCGCCTGGTTCGGACTGGTCATGCCGGCATTGCTGCTCAATTATTTTGGTCAAGGTGCCCTGCTGCTGCAGGATCCGACCGCCATTGAGAATCCCTTCTACCGACTGGCTCCCGAATGGTTCCTGCTGCCGATGGTCGGTCTCGCCACAATGGCCACGGTCATCGCTTCACAGGCGGTCATCTCCGGCGCCTTTTCGATCACGCAACAGGCGATCCAGCTCGGCTTCGCGCCGCGCATGGAGATTTGCCATACCTCCGATGAAGAGAAAGGACAAATCTACCTGCCAAGCATCAATTGGACGCTGTTGCTGGCGGTGATTGCGCTGGTCGTCGGCTTCCACAGTTCGTCCAACCTGGCAGCCGCCTACGGTATCGCGGTGACGGGCACGATGTTCATCACCGACATCCTGGCGTTCATGGTTGCCCGTTATCTCTGGGGTTGGCCAGTCTGGAAAGCCTTCCTCGGCGCGCTGCCCTTCGCGCTGATCGACATCGGCTTTTTCTCGGCCAACACGATCAAGATCGCCGATGGCGGCTGGTTCCCGTTGATCTTCGGTCTGATGGTCTACCTCATCCTCTCGACCTGGAAGCGCGGACGCGACCTCCTGAAGAAGCGTTTGATGGCCGATGCGATGGACATCGATGGATTCGTGAACGCCATCGATGACAGCATTACCCGCGTGCCCGGCACGGCGGTATTTCTGACGGCCAACCCGGCCATTGTTCCTCAAGCGATGCTACACAGCATGAAGCACTACAAGGCGCTGCATGAGCGCATCGTCATCGTCTCGGTCAGTATTCACGACGTGCCACGCTTGGAAGACTCGAAGCGTGTCACGATGCAGCCGTTGAAGAGCCACTTTTGGCAGGTAAAACTCCACTACGGATTCATGGAACGGCCGAATATTCCCGAGGCACTGGAGTGGTGTGCGAAAAGCGGCCTCGACTTCAATCCTATGGAGACCTCGTTCTTCCTGGGTAGGGAGACCTTGATTCCGCGCATCAGTTCGGAAATGTGCTTCTGGCGCGAAAAGGTCTTTGTCGCGATGTTTCGCAATGCGGGCAGCGCTGCTCAATTCTTTGGGTTGCCGCCGAATCGGGTTGTGGAATTGGGGACGCAGGTTGTTTTGTAGTCCAGCGAGAAAGCCATCTTGGGCGACGGCCTCGTTTCAAGGTTCAAGCAGACGCTACGCGAGCAGATCGCGAATAACCGGAGAGGGCTGCGATTGCTGGAGGCCTACTGCACCAATGGCGCGCGGTATCGAGGCGCGCCGGGTCAGTCGGCTTGGCCGGGCAGGCAGCGGCGACGACGTCGAGGAGTTCGGCGAGAAGGACCGATGGCGGGACGCCGCCGCTGTCGCCGATGCTGCGGCTGCTCTAACCCAGATGTCGTTCAGGCTCCGCTCGCGGTGGACATACACGCCTCGTTCCGGCTCATAGTACGTTGGAAAAGGCTTGAAGTGTTCAACGAGGTGCCGGGGCGGTTATAATGGGCTCCTGCTTGGCAGTGCCAAGGGTTCTGGAGGCTGGTGCCACAGGGAACTGTTTGCCGGCAGACTAGTGAGGATCTGCAGCGCAGCTCCATCGATGCTGAAAAGGCCGGCCTCTCGCCGGTTTATTTCCCCCGTGTTCGTTGATGTTTGTGGAGTGCCATGCGGATCCTGCTCTGTAACGATGACGGTTATTTTGCTCCGGGGATCGAGCATCTGGCGCGCGTGCTGGCGGATGTCGCTGAAATTACCGTTGTTGCTCCCGAACGCGACCGCAGCGGGGCGAGCAATTCGCTCACACTCGATCGTCCCTTGTCGCTCAAACGGGCCGCCAATGGCTTCTATCACGTGAACGGCACCCCCACAGACTGTGTTCACCTGGCCGTCACCGGCATGCTCGACGGGCTTCCGGACATGGTGGTGTCGGGAATCAACATGGGTGCCAACATGGGCGACGACACCATTTATTCGGGTACCGTCGCAGCAGCGACCGAGGGTTTTCTGCTCGGCATTCCGTCCCTGGCGATTTCGTTGTGCGGGACACCCGGCGAGTACTTCTCGAGTGCGGCGCAGGTCGCCCGCGAACTGGTCGAAATGCTGCGGCGACAGGCGCTGCGCGAGCCGGTCTTGCTCAACGTCAATGTTCCCGATGTGCCCTACACGCAACTGCGCGGCACCGTTGTCACCCGCCTCGGCAAGCGCCACAAGGCCGAACCGGTGGTGCGCACGCTGTCGCCGCGCAACGAGACCGTGTTCTGGGTCGGGGCCGCCGGTGCCGCGGCGGATGCCGGCGAGGGCACCGATTTCCACGCAGTGCGCAACCATCTGGTGTCGGTGACGCCGCTGCAGGTCGATCTGACCCACAACGCGCAGTTGCCGCTGTTACGCGGGTGGCTGGCACGATGAACACGCCAGGGACCCATCCCGGTTTTGGCATGACCTCGCAGCGCACGCGCACGCGCATGATCGAGCGTCTGCGCGAACAGGGAATTGTTGACGAAGAGGTGCTGGCGGCGATCGCCGCCGTGCCGCGGCATGTTTTTGTCGAAGAAGCGCTGGCCTCAAGGGCTTATGAGGATACGGCATTGCCCCTGGGTTACTCGCAGACGATCTCGCAACCTTATGTGGTGGCGCGCATGATCGAAGTGCTGCGCGCCGGCCGCGAACTCGGCAGGACGCTCGAGATCGGCGCTGGCTGCGGCTACCAGGCCGCGGTGCTCGCGCAACTGACCCAGGAGGTCTATGCGGTCGAGCGGATCGCGCCGCTGCTCGACCGGGCCAGGCTCAATCTGCGCGCGATCAAGGAACTCAAGGTGCGCTTGAAGCACGCCGACGGGCAACTCGGCCTGCCCGAGGCCGCGCCTTTTGATTCGATCATCGTCGCGGCCGCAGCGGCGCGGGTACCGCGTGCACTGTTGCAGCAACTTGCTCCCCATGGCAGGCTGATTCTGCCCTTGGGTGCGACGACACAGCAGCTTGCCCTGATCGAACTCAGACCGGAGGGGTTTGTCGAGACCCGCCTGGATGCCGTGCGTTTCGTTCCGTTGCTATCGGGAGTCGAATGAAGGACCAAGGGATTTTCCGTTGCCACGCTGCTGTTCTGGCCTTGCTGCTTGTTCTCGCGGGTTGTGCCAGCATCACGCCAGCGCCGCTGGATGAACGCAGTACCGCCGCCAAGCCACCGGCGGCCATTGCCAGCAAGGACATGTACCTCGTCAAGAAGGGGGACACGCTGTATTCCATCGCGCTCGATCATGGGTTGGACTACAGGGATCTGGTGGCGTGGAATGCAATCGAGAATCCGAATCGCATCCTGATCGGACAGGCGTTACGGGTCAGGGCGCCAGCTTCTGCCGTGGCGGGCGAAACGGCCGTGGTACGGCCGATTGGCACCGTCGCAGCGGTCGAGCAGCGCCCACTTGGTGCGGGTGCTGCTGCGGTCGCTGCGGCTGGCGACGCCTTGCTTAAGCGAGAACCAAAGGCGGGCAAGGAAGCTTACTCGGAGCAGGCGCTGGCGCGGGCGCAAGCGCAGCCACAAGCGCAGCCCCCAGCGCCGCAGCCACCACCAGCGCAGCCGAAAACGGCCGAGCCGGCCGTGACCAAGGCCGAAGCCAGACCGGAAGCTCAAGGTGAGGCCAAGCCCGGCGATACGGCTGCCGGCGGCGAGGAAATCACCTGGACATGGCCGGCCAGCGGCAAACTGGTCGGCACTTTCAGCGAGGGCGGCAACAAGGGGATCGATATCAACGGCAAGGCCGGGGATGCCGTGCTTGCCGCCGGTGGCGGCAAGGTCGTGTATAGCGGTACCGGGTTGCGCGGTTACGGCAAGCTGGTGATCGTCAAGCACAACAACACTTATCTGACCGCTTACGCGCATAACCAGAATGTGCTGGTGAAGGAAGGCCAGAGTGTCAGCAAGGGACAGAAGATCGCTGAAATGGGCAATACCGACGCCGATCAGGTCAAGCTGCACTTCGAGATCCGGCGCCAGGGCAAGCCGGTCGACCCGCTCAAACACTTGCCGCAGCGTTGACCATGTCCGGCGCTTTCGATCCTGATGCTGATTCCTTCGGCGACGATCTGGAACAGCCGGTTTTCTTTTTGGAGGAACCGGTCTTGGCGCCGGACTGCGCACCGGGGGAGGCCTCGCCCGAGGCCGAGTTGCTCAATGACGTCACCCAGCATTACCTCAACGAGATCGGTGCCAAGCCCCTGTTTTCTCCGGCCGAAGAGGCGGTCTGGGCGCGGCGGGCACGCGCCGGTGATTTCCTGGCCCGCCAGAAAATGATCGAGCACAATCTGCGGTTGGTGGTCAATATCGCCAAGCACTATTTCAACCGCGGCCTGCCCTTGCTCGACATGATCGAGGAGGGAAATCTCGGCCTGATCCACGCGATCGAAAAATTCGACCCCGAGCGCGGCTTCCGTTTTTCGACTTATGCCACCTGGTGGATCCGGCAAAGCATCGAGCGCGCAATCATGAATCAGTCACGAACGATTCGCCTGCCGGTGCATGTGGTCAAGGAAATCAATCTCGTGCTGCGCGCCATTCGCCATCTGGAGTCGGCCAGCGGGCGGGAAATCTGCATCGACCAGATCGCCCATCTGATCGATCGGCCGAGCGACGATGTGCGCCGCGTGATGGCCCTCAACGAGCGTATTGCTTCGCTCGATGCCCCCTTGCAGGTCGACCCGAGCCGATCTTATGGCGATGCGTTGGCCGACGAGAGCCTGCTCGACCCGGATGAACTGTTGCAGTCCAACGAGCTTGGCGACTTGCTGAACAAGTGGGTCGGGCAGCTCTCCGAGAAGCAGCGACAGGTTCTGCAACGTCGTTACGGTCTCGCCGGCAAGGAGGCCTGCACCCTTGAAGAAATTGCCTTCGACCTGAATCTGACACGCGAGCGGGTTCGTCAGATCCAGATCGAGGCGCTCGATCACCTGCGCCGTGTCATCCGGCGCGAAGGCGGCACCGCCGACAACCTGCTCTGATGGTTATGGCCCGCAGGTCAGCGCGTGCCGATCAGGTTGTCGTGCGCCGTGCGTAGCGCTTCGGCGAGCTGAAAGACCGACATCGCGTAGAAGCTCGATCGGTTGTAACGGGTGATTACGTAGAAATTGTCGAAGCCGAGCCAGTATTCGGTGGCCGCTCCCGGAGTCACCAGGTCGATCAGGGCCGCCGTGCGATCGCCGTCAGCGGCGGTGACTGCGACCACCCCCTCGGCGGCTAGCTCGCGCACCGTCAGCGCGGGTTTGATCCCGGCCGCGAGCAATCCCGCCGGATCGCCGCTGACACTTGCCGGTACGGCAATCGGAGCGCCGGTCTGCCAGCCATGCTGCTGCAGAAAACGGGCAACGCTGCCGATGGCGTCGATGCTGCTGCTGCGCAGGTCGATGCGGTCGTCACCGTCGAAGTCGACGGCAAAGCGGCGCTGGCTGCTGGGCATGAACTGCGGGATGCCGATGGCACCGGCGTAGGAGCCCTTGATATCAAGCGGCCTGACGCCGTTCTCACGCGCCAGCAGCAGAAACTGCTCGAGTTCACCGCGGAAGAATTCTGCGCGCGGGGGGTAATGGAAGGCGAGCGAAGCGAGCGCTTCGAGGACGCCAAAACTGCCCATGTTCTGGCCATACACCGTCTCGACGCCGATGATCGCCACGATCACTTCGGCCGGTACGCCGTAGATCGCCTGTGCCCGCTGCAGGGTGGCGGCATGTCTTTGCCAGAATGAGAGGCCGCCACCGATGCGCGAGCTGTTCACGAAGCGCTCGCGATAGCGCTGCCAGGAGCGCTGCTTTTCGGGAAAGGCCGGCGGGCGGATGGCGCGCAGCACCGTGGCGTTCGGGCGGATGACGGCGAACTGCCGCGTCAGGTGGGCGACATCAAAGCCGTGTTGTTCGTGCATGCCGATGATGAAAGCCTGGACTTCCGGTTCCTGGCTGAAGCTGGTTCCCGGCTGACCGTGGCCAGGCAGGGACAGCAGACAGCCGAGCAACCCGAGCGTCGCGAATGATTTGTTCAAATCTCTTTTCTCCTTGCGCCAGGCATCATCATGGCCGTTGTGGTGGCAGGCGGCGCACGCATTGCTGCAGCCGCTCCAGCAGATTTTCGCTGCCATTTCGGCCATAGCGCAGTTGGGCATAGCAGCCTGCGGCTTCGCTGGTGAGGGCGGCCAGGTCGGGGCGTTCGCGTGCGACCCTTTGTGCGAACGCCAGTGGCCCTTCCCATGTCGCGCGGCCGACCCCCCGGCGCGCCAACTGCGCGCAATAGCGTTGCCAGGCGCGCTGTGCCGGATCGGCGCGACGCCGCCGGGGCAGCGTCCACCACGTGATGATCAGCAGCGCCAGACTACAGAGTATCGCCAGCGACGCCGTCATGCTCTGCCAGTCGGGATCGCTCAAGCCGGCCCATGACAGCAGTTCGCGCTGGCGTTGCGGATTGTAACCGAGCACCCACTGATTCCAGCTATTGTTTGCTGCCTCCCAACGGTTGCGTAACTGGCGCAACCAGGTCGCGTCGAGCCGGACAATGCTCGGCAGGGGCTCACCTTCAGGCAGCGCAGCGACGATTCCCTGTTCAATGCGCGATGGTGCGACGGCGGCCGTGGGATCGATACGCACCCAGCCCTTGCCGGCCAGCCAGATTTCGCTCCAGGCGTGGGCGTCGGACTGGCGGACGGTGAGATAGCCATCGACCGGATTGACTTCGCCACCCTGGTAGCCGGCAACCACCCGTGCCGGAACCCCGGCTGCGCGCATCAGGAATACGAATGCCGATGCGTAGTGCTCGCAGAAGCCGCGCCGCGTGACGAACAGGAATTCATCGACGGCGTCTGCGCCGAGCAGCGGCGGGCGCAGGGTGTAGTGGAAATCCTCCTGGCGGAACATCGAGAGCGCGGCCGCGGCGATTTTCTCCGCTGGCAGCGACTGCCAGCTGCTGGCCAGGGCGCGCGTGCGCGGATTGATCCGTGCCGGCAGTGCCAGTGCCTGTTGCAGGATGGCTGGCGCCTCGATGCGGTTGGCGTGGTAATCAACCGCAGAAACAAACGACATGCGGGTGCGGACGCGCAGCGGTTCGCGCGCCAGGACTTCGAAGGTGGGCGCCAGCGAACCCTCGGGCGGCAGGCTGGTGGCGACATCGAGCGCCAGCAGCCAGCGCTGGTTGTGCGCCTCGAGAATGCTGGTGTAGGCGTAGGCCGTGCCGCTGGCCTCGATTACCGGTGCCGGCCTGGGTAGCCTGGCTGGCGGCGTTGCGGTTCGCCAGGTGACTCCGTCATAGCTGTCGAAGACCGGGCCGCGCCAGTAGAGATCGGCCTTTTCCGGCGTCTCACCAGCAAAGCGGCTGCGAAAGGCGATCGCGCCCGACTGGATCAGATGGCTGATCGATCCCGGCGACATCTCCCCGGACAAGCCGCTGAGACTGGCACGGGCGTCTTCCGGCAAGCCCCAGAGTGGCCCCGTGACACGCGGGAAAAGCAGGTAGAGAATGAACATGAAAGGCAGGGCCTGCAGCAGCAACAGAGCGGCCTGCCGGGCAATCGTCATGATTGGTTGGGCACCGCCGCCATGCAAGCTGATCAGGGCGCCCGTCAGCAGGGTCATGGCGATCAGCAGCCAGAGGCCGGTGGGGATGCTCTGCGAGTAGAAATAGTGGGTCAGCAGGAGGAAATAGCCGAGCATGACGATGACCAGGGCGTCGCGCCGGTGGCGCGTTTCCATCGGTTTCAAAGCCATGAACAGGACCAGCATGGCAACGCCGGCATCCTTGCCGAAGAGGCTGTGGAATTGCCAGGCGATGCCCGCGACGCCAACGGCTACCAGCAAGGCGAGCGACCAGCGCGGCGGTAGCGGGCGCCGCTGTTGCCACAGCCAGGCGCGCCAGAGCAGGCTGCTGGCGACCAGCAGCGACAGCCACAGCGGCAGGTGCTCGGCGTGCGGGCCGGCGGTCGCCAGCGCGCCGGTCAGCAGCCAGGGCACGGCACCGTGTTCGAGTGCGTGTGGCGGTTGGCTGCTCATGGTGCCGATTCACTGTACAGCGCCAGTGCTTGCAGACAGTGGGTGCGGTGCACATTCCCCTGCGCCGGCGCGATCTGCTGTCCCGGCAGAGTCAGCCCGTAACGTGCCTGCTGTTCGTCGGCGGCCATCACCCAGCCGGTCAGGATCGACAAGCGGTCTTCGTGGCCGTGCTCGGGCGGTGTCAGAGACCAGTCGAGCCACAGTTCATCGCTGGCTCCACCGGCGAACTGCTTGACCAGCAGCATCTGTTCATCGGCGCAGCGGGCGACCGCTTTCCAGGCAATGTGTCGGGTCGGATCGCTCGGCTGGCGTGGCCGCAAACCGGCGAAGTCTTCCTGGCCGCTATCGCCGTGGTGATGGTCAGCCTGCGCACCCGGCGATGGCCTTGGCAGGGGGGTGCGGAACGGCTTGGGATAGACCACGCATGACCAGCGCGGGTGCGGGTAGCTCCAGGCCTGAAACAGGCCCAGTGGATAGCGCGTGGCAAGCGTCACTCGCCCTGGGTCGAGGCGGCCACGTTTGCTCGTGGCGTAGGGGATGGCCACGGTCACGTGCCCTTGTGCAGGGACGTCAACCTTGACCAGTGGTTGCCCGTCAAAGGCAAACTCGAGAGCGCGACGCGGCTCACTGCGGGCGTTATCCAGTTGCAGCGGGAAACTCGCCAGATCGCCGGCAAAAACCGCTTCGGCACGTTCCGGAGTCAAACTCAGGCCGAACAGATTGTGAAAGGTGTGTACCATGGCCACCAGACCGAGGCCAGCGAGCAGAAAGATCAGCGCGTGCCCGAGGCTCAGGTTGTAGTTGATGGCGCCGATCAGCATCACCGCGAGCACGCCGGCAAACAGGACACCGGCGCGCGTCGGCACGATGAAGATTCGGCGTTGCCCGAGCACGATCGGCAACTGCTCGTCACGTGCCAGGCGGAACAACCAGCGCTTCAAGGCGGCGAACAGGGGCATGTTCGTGACCCGTGACCGTTAGGGAAGCGGTAGTGATCGAATCAGGGCGGCAATATCTTCGCTGCCCGCGTAGCTGCCGCTGACCAGTCGCAAACGATGGCGGGCGACGGCCGGCAGCACCGCCTGCACGTCTTCCGGCAGGACCATCTGGCGACCATCGCTGAATGCCCAGGCGCGTGCCGCCGCGAGCAGTGACAGGGCGGCGCGCGGGCTCAGGCCATGCACCAGCCGGGCGTCCTGGCGCGTTGCCTCGACCAGCGCTTGCAGGTAATCGAGCAAAGCCGGCGAACTGTAGACCGCGGCCACCTCTTGTTGCATTGCAGCAAATTCGCCGGGGTCAAGACAGCTCGCCAGCGTCGGCAATTGTTTGCGCCGGCCACCGCTTTCAAGCAGCGCCCGTTCGGCGTCGTGGTCCGGGTAACCGAGTTCGATGCGCAGCAGAAAGCGGTCGAGTTGTGATTCGGGCAAGGGGAACGTGCCGATCTGGGTTGAAGGGTTCTGCGTGGCAATCACGAAGAAGGGTTCAGGCAGTGGTCGCGTTTCTCCCTCGGTTGTGACCTGTCCCTCTTCCATGGCTTCGAGCAGGGCACTCTGCGTTTTCGGGGTGGCGCGATTGATTTCGTCGGCAAGCAGCACCTGCGAGAACACCGGGCCGGGGAGAAACTGGAAATTGCCGCTTTCACGGTCGAAGATCGAAACGCCGATAATGTCGGCTGGCAGCATATCACTTGTGAACTGGATGCGCGAAAACTGGAATCCGAGTACTCGCGCCAGGGTGTGCGCCAGCGTGGTCTTGCCGACGCCCGGCAGATCCTCGATCAGCAAATGACCTTTCGCCAGAAGACAGCACAGTGCGAGGCGGGTTTGCGAGCTCTTGCCGAGAATGACCGCGTTGGCGGCGGCAAGAATTCTGGTGACCGGGGAGGGTCTCGTCATCGGGAGCATGGGCGGCATGGCTTGTCGTAGTAGCGCAATTGGGATGATAATAAACCATCAGCCGACAACTCGATTTCCCGCAGTATCCATCGCCCCTGGCGGTGATCCTCTGCGACAGAAAGGCCATAGTGACCAGCACTGCATTCATTACCCATCGCGACTGCCAATTGCACGACATGGGTTCGTATCACCCGGAAGCTCCCGACCGGCTGACCGCGATCAGCGACCACATGATCGCGCAAGGTCTGGATTCATATTTCGTTTATCACGATGCTCCGTTGGCCACTTTCCAGCAACTCCATCGCGTCCATTCTGCCGCACATCTGGAACGGCTGAAGCGGGCCTCGCCCGACTTGGGCATCGTGCACCTCGACCCGGATACGGCCATGAACCGGCATACCTGGCAAGCGGCACTGCGGGCTGCGGGGGCAGGGATCAAGGCGGTCGACCTGGTGATGGCCGGTGAGGTCGAGAACGCCTTTTGTGCAGTGCGTCCGCCGGGACACCACGCCGAGCGGGCGGCGGCGATGGGCTTCTGTTTCTTCAACAATATCGCCGTGGCGGCGGCTCATGCGCTGGGAGCACATCAATTATCGCGCATCGCGATCGCCGATTTTGACGTCCACCACGGTAATGGGACCGAGGACTGCTTCAAGGGCGATCCGCGCGTGCTGATGGTAGGCACCTTCCAGCATCCGTTCTACCCCTACAGCGGTACCGAACGACCGGCCTTCAACATGGTGAATGTGCCCCTCAGCCGGGGAACCGACGGTGAGGAATTCCGGAATGTGGTGAGTGATATCTGGATGCCGCGCCTGCGCGAGTTCCAGCCGGAGATGATCCTGATCTCGGCGGGTTTTGACGCTCACTACGAGGATGAGATGGGCGGCTTGAAATTGCTCGAAAAAGATTACGCCTGGGTCACCGTACAACTGAAGCAGCTTGCCGAAGAATGCGCCCAGAAGCGGATCGTGTCGATGCTTGAAGGGGGCTACTCGCTGTCGGCGCTGGCGCGCAGCGTGGCTGCTCATCTTCGGGTTCTGGCTGCAATCTGAGACCGGCGTGCAGGTCGTGGAGCGTTCTGTGGGCGGCCATTGTTTTTCATCGCCAAGGTGTTTCCTTTCGGTTAAAATCCAACGTTCGATTTCTACTGGGAAGACTTCCCGGTAAGTTTGCCAGGCGCCCTCCAAGACCATGATTACCGGATCGATTGTAGCGATTGTCACCCCCATGCATGCCGACGGGAGTCTCGACCTGCCCGGCCTGCGCCGCCTGATCGATTTCCACGTGCAGCAAGGTACCGACGCCATCGTCATCGTCGGTACGACTGGCGAGTCGCCGACGGTCAACTTTCAAGAACACTGCGAACTGATTCGTGTCGCTGTCGACCAGGCAGCCGGTCGTATCCCGATAATTGCCGGTACGGGCGCCAATTCGACGGCCGAAGCGATCGAACTGACGCGTTTTGCCCGCCAGGCCGGCGCCAATGCCGCGCTGTCGGTGGTGCCGTACTACAACAAGCCGACACAGGAAGGGCTTTATCGCCATTTTCGGGCGATTGCCGAGGCCGTCGATCTCCCGGTGATTCTCTATAACGTCCCGGGTCGAACGGTTGCCGATCTGAGCAATGAAACCGCGCTGCGCCTCGCGGAAATACCGAATATCGTCGGTATCAAGGATGCCACTGGCAACATGGATCGTGGCAGTGAGCTGATCGCCCGCGCGCCTGCCGGTTTTGCCGTCTATAGTGGTGATGATGCAAGTGCCTGTGCCCTGATTCTGATGGGTGCAAGCGGCGACATCTCGGTGGTCGCCAACGTTGCGCCACGCCTGATGCACGAGATGTGCGCTGCTGCGCTGGCTGGTGACGCCATCCAGGCGCGTGCTCTGAATGCCCGCCTGCTTGGTCTGCATCGGCAACTGTTTTGCGAAGCGAACCCGATCCCTGTCAAGTGGGCGTGCCAGCAACTGGGCTTGATCGACGGTGGGCTGCGGTTGCCGCTGACCCCACTTTCGCCGGATTTTCACGCACGTGTCCGTGCCGCCATGCAGCAGGCGGGCATATTGGTCTAGGGTCAGGTGGTCAAATGAGTCCTGCCGTATCGCGCTGCCGCGCCGCGCTCCTGCTGCTGCTGGCTGGTTGCAGTGGTTCCCTGCTTGAGCCCAAGCGAATCGAGTACAAGACGGCGTCGGCCACCAATGTGCCGTCGCTGGAAGTGCCTCCTGACCTGACTTCACCTGCGCGCGATGACCGTTATGCGGTACCGGATATCCTTGGCAAAGGGACGGCTACCTACTCGGCGTACTCCGCCGAGCGTTCACCACAGGCCCGCGCGCAGCAGAAGAGCGAGGTTCTGCCGACAGTCGACCGGGCGCACATCGAACGTTCCGGCAATCAGCGCTGGTTGGTGGCCGCAGGAGCGCCGGACAAACTCTGGGGGCAGGTCAAGGACTTCTGGCAGGAAACCGGTTTCGTGATCAAGCTTGAATTGCCTGATGCCGGGGTGATGGAAACCGACTGGGCTGAGAACCGTGCCAAGATCGAGCAGGATTTCATCCGCAACCTGCTCGGCAAGCTGATCGACTCGGTCTATTCGACGGCCGAGCGCGACAAATTCCGCACTCGTCTGGAGCCGGGGAGCACACCGGGGACGACCGACATCTTCATCAGCCATCGCGGCATGTACGAGATTTACGTAACCGAGGGCAGGGACCAGACCAAGTGGCAGCCACGTCCGGCTGATCCGGAACTCGAAGCGGAGATGCTGCGTCGTCTGATGATTCGCCTTGGAAGCGACGAGAAGCGTGCTACTGAGGCCATGCGGGCTGCGCAGGAGAAACCCGTCGAGCGAGCACGCCTGGCGCGCGGTGCTGACGGCGCCGGAACCCTCGAGGTCGAGGAATCGTTCGATCGTGCCTGGCGTCGAGTCGGTCTGGCGCTGGACAGGGTTGGTTTCACGGTTGAAGACCGGGATCGTTCCAGGGGCCTTTACTTCGTTCGTTATGTCGACCCCGAGAGTGACAACGAGAAGAAGGGAGACACCTTCTTGTCGAGGCTCAATCCTTTCAAAAGCAGTTCTGTCAACAAGACACAAATCCAGTACCGCATTTTCATTCGTGAAGCCGGCAGCCTGTCGACAGTCCAGGTGCTCTCGCCCGAGGGCGGTGTCGACCAGTCCGAAACGGCGAAGAAGATCCTCAATCTGCTCTACGATCAGTTGAAGTAGGGTCCAGCATCATCGCCACGGACCTTGATTCCTCAGAGCAACAGCGATTGTTGGTCGTCATCATTTCGAGAGGCTCCCCGATCCGTACAAATGCTCCGTTTCGCATCGCTGGGTAGCGGCAGCCGGGGTAACGCCCTGCTGATCGAGGCCGGCAAGACGAAAGTGTTGCTCGACTGCGGCTTTTCGGCACGCATGGCGACCGCCAGGTTGGCCAGACTGGGTACTGTTCCGGATGAACTGGCCGCGATCGTGGTGACGCACGAGCATGCTGATCACGTAGCGGGTGTTTTCGCCTTTGCCCGCAGCTACCAACTCACGGTTTATCTGACGCACGGCACCTATGCCGCAGCGTCGCAAGGCAGGACCACCCTACCCGTATGCCGGCTGATCGACGGTCATGCGTGCTTTGCGATCGGTGGCCTTGAAGTGCGGCCCTTCCCGGTGCCGCACGATGCGCGCGAACCCGTTCAGTATGTGTTCGGCGACGGTCAGCACTGCCTTGGCGTGCTCACCGACAGCGGCTCGATTACGCCCCACATCGTGGATGTTCTGGGTGCCTGCGACGGGCTGGTACTGGAATGCAACCACGACCAGGCGCTACTTGCTGCGTCGAGTTATCCGGTGCGACTCAAGCAGCGCATCGCCGGGCGCTTCGGTCATCTGGAAAACGGCCAGGCGGCAGCCCTCTTGCGGCAGGTCGATACCCGGCGCTTGCAACATCTGGTCGCGGCACACCTGAGCCAGGAGAATAACCGGCCAGAACTGGCTGCCAGAGCCTTGGCATCGGCTCTGGGCTGCAGCGAGGACTGGATTGCTGTGGCCGATCAGGAAGCCGGTTTCGACTGGCGGCAACTGTGCTGATCGTGGCCTGAGCGGACAAGAAAAAGC
>DIME01000130.1 GCA_002425405.1 Candidatus Accumulibacter vicinus | reverse complement strand
TGGGCATGGGCGGGCCATAAAGAGATTGGAAGGGTTGAGGCCACGGGCGGGTCGCTTCCGCCCGTCCGGCGAGTCCCCGGCATTATCGCAGAGTTCTTTCTCATGACCGTAAGGCCGACGCCCCAGTCGCCATCGGCTCGGCAAGCGCAGGCTGCTGCGCAATCTATACTACAATTCACTTTGATCGGTGAACTGCTCACTGCTCGATCAATCACCCAGGGGTACTCCTCATGCGTCGCTTTCTTGCCCTCTTTGCCCTGCTGATGGTCGCTGCCGCGCCAGCGCCTGCCCAGAACCGGGCGGATTTGCAGCCCCTGCCGGCAGTCCCGCCACCGCCGCCGGAGATGGCTCCCTTTGATGCGGCATTGGAACCGGAGGTGACGATCATCAAACGTGAAGGCGATACCGTCGAAGAACATCGGATCAAGGGAAAACTCTACAAGATCAAGGTGACACCGGCGCACGGTGTTCCCTACTACCTGGTTGACCGGGAAGGTGACGGAAACTTCAGCAGGGAGACCATGGGGACTCCCGATGTCAGTGTTCCCACCTGGGTGATCGGGACCTTCTGACGGTTCATCCGTTCTTGCTGTCGTCAATTCGCGCTTGAGCGCCATGTCGGTGTTCACCCCGCTGAGTGCCGAGCATGCGGCAGCCTGGCTTGAGGACTACGCAGTAGGCACTCTGCAGACACTCGCCGGAATTGCCGAAGGCGTCCAGAACACGAACTTCTTTCTCGACACGACGCTTGGCCGTTACGTACTGACCATTTTCGAGCAGGCTCCGGGCGAGCAACTTTCTTTTCACATGCGACTGCTGGCGCACCTGGCTGAGCGGGGCATTCCCTGTCCGGCACCTGTTGCCAACCGCCGTCATGAGTATGTCGGCCAGCTCCAGGGCAAGCCGGCAGTGCTCGTCAGCCGGCTACCGGGGAGTGCCGAGAGCAACCCGAACCTGGCACAATGCGCGGCGATCGGTGGCATGCTTGCCGAGCTGCATATCGCCGCGCAGACCTGCCCGAGCCAGTCGGCGCATCAACGCGATGGCGCTTGGTGCGCACGCATTGCCGTACAGATCGAGCCCTGGCTGGATCGGGACGATGCCGAACTGTTAGGTGACGAAGTGCGATACCAGCAGCGCGCACGGCCGATTAACCTGCCGCGTGGCATCATCCATGCCGATCTGTTTCGCGACAACGTTCTCTTTGTCGGAGACCAGGTGAGCGGCTTGCTCGACTTTTATTTTGCGGGTGTCGACGACCTGCTGTTCGATCTGGCGGTGACCGTGAACGACTGGTGTGCCACTGCCACCGGCGAGCTCGACAGCGAACGTTGTGCCGCACTGCTTGCCGCTTATGGCCGGCGACGTCCATTGCTGGCCAACGAACAGGCCGCCTGGCCAACATTGCTGCGCGCAGCCGCACTGCGTTTCTGGGCCTCGCGCCTGTACGATCATCATCTGCCACGGTCCGGCGAACTGGTCATCAAACGCGATCCGGATGCCTATCGTAGCATCCTGCTGGCGCGGCGCACACTGGACCGTCACGACGGCCCGCTTGCCGCAGCCGTTCAGGGCGGCTAGCATCAGCCACCTTCAGGTCTGCACCCCCATGGTCCACGAAACCTTCCCGATCCCCGCGCCGATGTTCAACGGCGCCAGCCGCCGCGTCGATGTCGGCAATGTCTTCGACTGGTTCAGACAAGGTTGGGCAATCTTTCTCGCCAAACCGGGGGTCTGGATGGCGATGACGATCATCCTGCTCGTCATCCTGTCCGGCTTGGCAATCATCCCCTGGTTTGCCGAGCTCGCGG
The DNA here is from genome assembly GCA_002425405.1 of Candidatus Accumulibacter vicinus. Lineage (GTDB taxonomy): Bacteria > Pseudomonadota > Gammaproteobacteria > Burkholderiales > Rhodocyclaceae > Accumulibacter > Accumulibacter vicinus. The sequence goes on along the minus strand of DIME01000130.1, from coordinate 37,123 downwards.
CATGTTTGCTGACGCCCCTGCTGGCTGCCGGCCTCTTGCTCGCCTGCAGGAAGGTCGAGCGCAACGAGACACTCGAAATCAGTGATCTTTTCGCCGCTTTCCAGAGCCACTCCGGTGGCCTGGTGATGCTCGGCGTGTTCTACATGCTGGTCATGCTCGGGGGGGGGCTGCTGGGCACACTGCCGTCGCTGCTGCTCTGCATGCTGATCGCCCTGTCCATTTGGTTTGCATCGGCGCTGCTGGTCTTCAACAGACTGCCGCCGGTCGACGCGCTCAAGGCGAGCTGCCATGCCTGCCTCAAGAACTTCCTGGTTTTTCTGGTCTACGGTCTGATCAGTCTGGTACTCTGCTTCTTCGCTGCGTTGCCCATCGGGCTCGGCTTCCTGGTCCTTGGGCCAGTGCTTGCCGGTTCGGTGTATGCCTCCTATCGTGATATTTTCATTGCCGTCTGAGCGACCTGATGACATGCAAGCACTGACTCTTCCTGCTGCCCAAGGCTGGCGCTGGCTGGCCGATGGTTTTCGGATCTTTCGCAAGAATCACCTGATGCTCACTTTTCTGGTCGTCAGCTATTGGGTGTTGATGGCTCTGGTGAATATCATCCCCGTACTCGGCACGGTGGCGACGACGCTGTGCATTCCGGCCTTTTCGGTCAGTCTGATGAATGCCTGCCGCCGCATCGAGCAAGGTGCGCCCCTCTCTTTGCAGCTCCTGTTCTCGGGCTTTGCCAGCAACCTGCGCAGCTTGCTGATCCTGGGCACCCTCTATCTAGCGGCGACGGTCGGGATTCTCGCCGTTTCGGCGCTGGCCGACGGCGGTGCGCTGATGGCAATGATGCTGGCCGGCCAGAAACCTGCTGAGGAGGTGGTAAACGATGGCAGCCTGCTGCTGGCCACCCAGATCGCGCTACTCTTCCTGTGTCCGCTGATGATGGCCTATTGGTATGCGCCGGTACTCGTCGGCTGGCATGGCTTGCCGCCGGCCAAGGCGCTCTTCTTCAGTTTCGTCGCCTGCCTGCGCAACTGGCGCGCCTTTCTGGTTTATTCGTTGGCCATCCTGGTTGTCGCGACATTGCTGCCCGGGCTCTTCATCGGCATTCTGGCGACCCTGCTGCCCGGCAGCGCAGCGCTGTTGGCAGTGCTGATGACGGTATTGCTGATCCTCGTTCTTGCACCAACGCTGTTTGCCAGCTTTTACATCAGTTATCGCGACGTTTTCATCACCATTGAAGACCATTCCTGATCGCCCCAGCGACCGGCCTCTGGGAATTTTTGGTGGCACTTTTGACCCGGTTCATTACGGTCACCTGCGTCTTGCCGAAGAGGCTGCCGATGGTCTCGATCTCGCTGGCGTGCGCTGGATTCCAGCCGGTCAGCCGGCGCTGCGCAGCAGGCCGCAAGTGACCGCGCGGCAGCGCTTGGCGATGGTGTGCCTGGCGATTGCCGACAACCCGCGCTTCTCAGTCGATGCTGCCGAGGTTGAAGCGGATCGGCCAAGTTACACCGTGCCAACCCTGGAACGCCTGCGCCAAGTCGATCAGTGTGGGCAGCAACGGCCGCTGGTGCTGCTGGTGGGTGCCGACGCCTTTGCCGGCTTGCCCGGTTGGCATCGCTGGCGGTCGTTGTTCGATCTGGCGCACCTCGCTGTTGCGCAGCGTCCTGGGTTTCCGATCGATGGGGCCTGTCTGCCGGCAGAGCTGGCGAGCTGCTATCGCGACCGCTTCTCGGCCAGCCCGGCAGCGCTGGCCGCATCGCCTGCCGGACGTATCGTCACTTTCACGATGAGCCAGTTGGCGATCTCGGCGACTCAGATTCGCGGCCTGCTGACGAAGGGCTACAGTTCCCGCTACTTGTTGCCCGACGAAGTCATCGCTTATATTCAAACCGAACACCTTTATCCGGAGTGCTGATTTGCCCATCCCATTGCCCCAACTGGAAAAACTCGTGGTCGACGCGCTCGAAGACATCAAGGGCCGAGATATCGAGGTCATCAATACCAGTCGCCTGACCGCACTTTTTGACCGCATGGTCATCACCTGTGGCGACTCCAACCGTCAGGTCAAATCACTGGCTCAGAACGTTCAGGACAAGGTCCGCGCCGCCGGCGGGCAAGTCCTCTCCTGCGAAGGCGAGGCCGTTGGCGAATGGGTGCTGATCGACCTCGGCGACATCATCGTGCACGTCATGCAGCCGGCGGTGCGCAGTTATTACAAGTTGGAAGAATTGTGGGGTGGCAAGGGACCGTTACGCGTGCAGCGGATTGCCGTCAGGGCTACAGTCACCGGTGAGGAATGAAACTCGCCATTCTCGCCGTCGGCCACAAACCGCCCGTATGGGTGGCCCAGGGTTGCGCCGAGTACGTCAAGCGCATGCCGCGTGAATTGCCTCTGTCGATCGTCGAAGTCAAACCGGAACCGCGGAGATCGAAAAGCCGCGAACAATTGCTTGCCGCCGAGAAGGTCCGCCTGCTGACGGCCTTGCAGGGTTATCAGCGAATGGTCATACTGGACGAGCGCGGTGTCGATCTGCCGACGCTGCAGCTTGCCGATCGCCTTGCTCGCTGGATGCGTTCCGGGGGTGCGACGGCCTTCGTCATCGGCGGTGCCGATGGCATCGACGAAACCTTGAAACTACAGGCCGACGAAGCGATCCGCTTGTCGAGCCTGACCTTGCCACATGCCCTGGCGCGGCTGATTCTCTGCGAACAGCTTTATCGTGCGATCAGCATCGTCCGCAATCATCCTTACCACAGGGAGGGTTGATGTCCGTCCAGATGCCGTATTCGCGCCTGCATCTGGCTTCGCGCAGCCCACGTCGGCGCGAACTGCTGACGCAAATCGGTGTTGCTTTCGATACCATCGTGCCACGCAATTCACCTCGTGACGACCCTGCCCTGGACGAAACGCCGCTGCCCGGCGAGAACCCGACGAGCTACGTCGAGCGTATTGCTCGCAGCAAGGCGGAACATGGCTGTCGTGTTGTCCGTTGGCGAAAGCTCTTCCCGCAACCGGTCCTGGCCGCGGACACTACGGTCGAACTGGCCGGCGAACTGATCGGCAAACCGTGTGACGCCGAAGATGCCAGGCGTATCCTGAAGCGCTTTTCCGGCAATACGCATCGAGTCCTGACGGCGGTAGCCATCGGCTTCGAAGATTGCATCGAACTGGCCCTGTCGATTAGCGAGGTGCGCTTTCGCCTTCTCGATGATGACGAGATTCGTCGCTATGTCGCCAGCGGCGAACCGATGGACAAGGCCGGCGCTTACGGCATCCAGGGGCGTGCCGGCATGTTCATCGAGTATCTGGCGGGCAGCTACAGCGGCGTGATGGGTTTGCCGCTATGCGAAACGGCACAGTTGCTGAAGCACTTCGGTTTCAGACTGTAACTAGCGCGACAGCACGGCCGCTCGCTTCAACCGTCGAACGGCGTCTGTCCGGGCAGGTGCTGCTGGTTGAAAACCATGCCGTCAACCAACTGGTCGCGCAAGCGTTTCTCGAAGCTTTCGGATTACAGGTCAGTCTGGCTGCGGGGAGCCGCCCGGTTGTTCCGCACCCCCTGCCGGCCAAGCTCTGTCGTATCCCCAGGCGATCGATCGGCTGGAAATGTGAAACGACCTCCTGATTTGGGAAGGAAACCGCTCATTGCGCATTCTGCTGGTTGAAGACGATGTCCTGCTTGGAGACGGCATCCGTGCCGGTCTCAAGCTGGCCGATTACGCGGTTGACTGGGTGCGTGATCCAGACGCGGCACGTCTGGCGCTGCTCGACCATACCTATCAGGCCTGCGTGCTCGATCTCGGCTTGCCGAAGCGCGACGGGTTGTCGGTCCTGAAGGACTTTCGGCAAAGTGGCAACCCGTTGCCGGTGTTGATCCTGACCGCTCGCGACAGCAGTGCCGACAAGATCGCCGGGCTCGACGCCGGGGCCGATGACTACCTCACCAAGCCCTTCGATCTCCTTGAGCTGCAGGCGCGCCTGCGAGCGTTGATACGTCGTGCCAGCGGCGCTCCGGCGCCAACGCTGGAGCACGCTGGTGTGGTGCTCGACCCGGCCAGCAAGCGTGTGACTCGCGATGGTCAGCCGGTGGTCCTGTCGGCTCGCGAATATACTTTGCTGCATGACCTGCTCAGCCACAAGCAGCACATCCGCACGCGCAGTCAGCTCGAAGAAAGTCTGTACGCATGGGGTGAAGAAACCGGTAGCAATACCGTCGAAGTTTTCATTCACCACCTGCGCAAAAAACTGGGCACCCACTTCATTCGCACCGTTCGCGGTCTCGGCTACGGCCTGGGCGACGCCGACTGATGCCGCAGACAGCCCCTGGCGCGCCAAGCCAATCACTGCGCTGGCGCCTGCTGCGCGCTGTCTTTGCCACCGCCCTCCTGGTCTGGGGGCTGGTCGCCATCCTCAGCTACGCTCAGGCCCGCCATGAAGCCGAGGAATTGATGGATGGACATCTGGCGCAATCGGCCCGTTTGCTGCTTGCGCTGGTGCGCGACAACGAGAGCCATCTGGCAGATCTGGCGACACGCCTGACACTGGCACGCAGCGGCGAAGACCGTCCCTACGAGTCGCCGCTCGAGTTCCAGATCGGGCGTGCCAACGGGTCGCTGCTGCTGCGCTCTGAACAGGCGCCGGCAAACTCCCTGGCCGCTGCGCCGGGTTACGAAAACATCACTCGCAATGGTCACCCCTGGCGGGTGCTGACCATTGCTGCGCCTGCTGACGACTATCGGGTGCAGGTCGCGCAGTCGATCGATGTGCGCGACCGTGCGGCACTCGAAGTGGCCAGTCAGACGGTTCTGCCGATCGCGCTGATTTCGCCACTCCTGCTGCTGCTGATCTACTTGTCGGTGCGGGGTGGCCTGAAGCCGCTCGACGACCTGGCTGCCGATGTTGCTGCGCGGTCGCCCGAGAACCTCAAACCACTGGCTAACCACGCTACGCCGCTCGAAGTGCAGCCGCTGCTCGACGCGCTCAACCAGCTCCTGGTCAGGCTTGCGGAAGCCCTCGACAAGGAAAGGCGCTTCACCGCCGACGCGGCGCACGAATTGCGTACGCCGCTGGCCGTAGTCAAAATCCAGGCAGAGGTGGCACAGCTCAGCAGGAATCCTGACGATCGCCAGCATGCGCTGAAGCAAATCGTGCTCGGTGTTGACCGGGCCGCGCGCGTGCTCGAACAACTGTTGCGCCTGGCTCGCCTCGACCCGCTTGTGGGACTTCCCAAAGCGGGCGAAGTCGACCTCGGCGAGCTGGCGCGCAGGGTGCTGGTCGAAACGCGAGTGACCGCCGACCGCGGAGCGATTCACCTGCAGGTCAGCGCGACGCCCTTGCTGGTCCAGGGTGACGGCGAATTGCTGGAAATCGTGCTGCGCAATCTGCTCGATAATGCCCTGCGCTACACGCCGCCGGGAACGACGGTCACGCTCTTCGTGCGGCGGCAGAACGGCGACATCCTGCTCGCTGTCGCCGACGACGGGCCAGGGGTCTCGCAGGAGGATTTGCCGCGGCTTGTCGAACGCTTTTATCGCGGTCGCGAGGTCAGCGCCGAAGGCAGTGGGCTTGGATTGGCCATCGTCCAGCGCATCGCTGAGTTGCACTTGGCACGCTTTGAGGTCGAGAATCTGGCCGGCGGCGGTTTCGAGGCGCGCCTGCGCTGGGTCGGGTCGGGAAAGATCTAGTCCGTGTCCTACCAAGGGTGCCAGCCTGGTCGCACTGATGGGGTGGTCGTTACCCATATGCTTTTCCGGTGGGCAGAAGGCTGGCAGGCAACACTCATGATGACGTGGTAAGATGCGGCACCGCACAGGCTGCGCCGGGCGAGTGGCGGAGCGCCCGAAGGGATTCCCCGTGCGTGCAAAACGGAAGATTCGACACCAAGGCGATGGCCGAACAACAGGCAGAGAAAGGCTCCATTCAGGTCATCGAGCGGATGATGTCACTCCTCGACGTACTGGCCGACATGCCGGGACCGGTGAGTCTCAAGCTCCTGGCCCAGCGTACCGGCCTGCATCCCTCTACTGCGCATCGCATTCTGGCGGTGATGACCGGTGCCGCGCTCGTCGAACGACACGAAGTCGGTACCTACGCGCTTGGTATCCGGTTGCTCGAACTGGGCAACATCGTCAAGTCGCGGATCAACATTCGCCAAGTGGCACTGCCTTACATGCAGCAATTGCACGAGCTGATTGGCGAAGCGGTGAATCTCGGCATTCGCCACGAAGACGAGATCATCTACGTCGAGCGAACCTCAAGCGGTTGCTCGCTGGTGCGCGTAGTCTACCTGGTCGGTGGGCGCGCGCCGCTGCATCTCACCTCGCTCGGCAAACTGTTTCTGGCGGCTGACGGGCTGGCTGAGGTGCGTGCCTACGCCAAGCGTACCAGTCTGCCGGGCAAGACTCCGCATTCGCTGACCCGCCTTGATGCGCTCGAAAGGGAACTCGACAAGATCCGCCGCCACGAATTGGCTTACGACAACGAAGAGGCCGAGATCGGCCTGCGCTGCATTGCCGCGCCAGTCTGCAACGATGAAGGTCGGCTGGTCGCCGGGCTTTCGATATCAGCACCCAGCGATCGCTATAACCCCGACTGGGTGACACCGATCAAGGCAACAGCCAGTCAAATATCGAGGGCACTAGGCTATCGCCAGCAGTTGCGCAAGTAACCGTGCTCCCATAAACTGAACCAGCAGACATGCGCGTCAGGGCAGTGAGTCATGACTTTCATGATCAGAGTACCTGGAAAAGTCATGGTCGCTTGGTCAACGCAAAACCCTTACGGCGCGTTAAGTAAAATTGTAGGACGCCAGGCGGACAGCGCTTGGTGGTTCGTGATCCCAATCTCACCAGGAGGAATGCCATGCACAAGTTGTTTACTCTGTTGGTCGCTTTGTTGATGATTGCGACAAATGCCTTTGCCGTAGTCAACGTAAATACTGCCAACAAGGACGAACTTCAGATGCTCACCGGCATTGGGCCGGCCAAAGCCCAGGCAATCATCGACTACCGGACCAAGAATGGAGACTTCAAGACGGTCGATGATCTCACCAAGGTGCCCGGCATTGGACCGGCAGTCCTCGGCAAGATGAAGAACGACGTGACCTTGACCGGATCGACAACGGCCAAGGCGGCGACCAAGGCCGAACCCGCCAAGGTCATGCCCCCGGCAGGCGCTTCTGCACCGGCAAGTGCGCCCACGGCGGCTTCAAAAACTCCGGCAACCGCCAAACCGGCTGCAACTCCTGCCGCAGCCAAAGTCGAGCCAGTGAAACCCGCAGAGAGCAAGGAGGCAGCCAAACCGGCGACCAAGAAAGACGCGACGAGCGATGCCAAGAGCACGGATGCCGCTGCAGCGAAGAAGTAATCCTCAACTGCCTTCCCTGACAAGATGCAATGACAAACCCCGCCAAGGCGGGGTTTGTCATTTTCCGAGCGCGGGCTGCCGCACTGCCTGCTACACTCCCGTCTGCATCCATAAGCTGAACCCATGCGTCCACTGCCATCGCTGCTGCCTTTTCTCTTTGTATTCCTGTGGAGCACCGGATTCATCGGCGCCAAGTTCGGACTGCCGTACGCCGAACCACTGACTTTCCTGCTCGCCCGCTACTTCCTGGTGCTCGTGCTGATGACGCTGTTTGCCCTGGCGACGCGTGCGCCATGGCCCGCTGACGGGCGTCAGCTCGTCCACATCGGGATTTCCGGCCTGTTGGTGCACGCGCTGTATTTGGGCGGGGTGTTCACGGCCATCAAACATGGTCTGCCGGCTGGTGTAACGGCGCTGGTGGTCGGCATGCAGCCGTTGCTGACCGCTTGTGGTGCCGGCTTTCTGCTCGGTGAACACGTGTCGCCGCGGCAATGGCTGGGACTGGTGCTCGGCTTTGCCGGTGTGGCATTGGTGGTTGCCAACCAACTCGGCGACCTGCCGCTGGCGGCGATGCTGCTGCCGGCGTTCGCCGCCTTGCTCGGAATCACGCTCGGCACGCTCTACCAGAAGCGTTTCTGCCCGCACTTCGACCTGCGTACCGGTTCGGTCATTCAGTTCCTGCCGACCGCGGTGCTGACGGCGCTCGCCGCCTGGGCCAGCGAAAGCATGCACATCGAGTGGACGCCGCAGTTTGCCTTTGCCCTGCTGTGGCTGGTGCTGGTGCTCTCGTTTGGTGCGATCAGCCTGCTCAATGTGTTGATTCGCAGCGGCAGTGCCGTCAATGTCGCCAGCCTTTTCTACCTGACCCCCCCCAGCACGGCCGTGATCGCCTGGCTGGTGTTCGGCGAAACGCTCGGCGGACTGGCGCTGGCCGGGATGCTGCTGGCAGTCGGCGGGGTCTATCTGGCGCGGGCGCAAAGCCGATGAGCGCCGCTGTGAAACCGGTGCTGCGCATTCTCGGCATCGACCCTGGCTTGCGCATCACCGGTTTCGGACTGATCGAGAAAACCGGCAACCACCTGGCCTATCTCGCCAGCGGCTGCATCCGCACCGACATCCGGGATTCCCTGCCTGGTCGTCTGGGAACGATCTACGCCGGCCTGCGCGAACTGCTGGCACAGCACCGACCGGACCAGGCGGCAGTCGAGATGGTGTTTGTCAACGTCAATCCACAATCGACGCTGCTGCTCGGCCAGGCGCGTGGTGCGGCGATCACGGCGCTGGTTGCCAGCGGCCTCGAGGTGGCCGAGTATACGGCCTTGCAGGTCAAGCAGGCGGTGGTCGGCAACGGCCACGCCGACAAGGTCCAGGTGCAGCACATGGTGCGCCGCCTGTTATCCTTGTCGGCAGCCCCCCGCCCGGACGCTGCCGATGCGCTGGCTTGCGCCATTGCACACGCACATGGCGGGCAGGGGCTTGGGCAACTGACCAGCAAAGGTCTGCAGGTCAGCAACGGTCGCCTGGTGGTGGCCAGGGAGAACAGACGATGATCAGCCGGCTGGCCGGAATCCTGCTGGAAAAGAACCCGCCGCAGGTGGTGGTCGACGTGCACGGCATTGGCTATGAACTCGACGTGCCCATGAGCACTTTCTACAATCTGCCGGCGAATGGCGAGAAGATCAGTTTGCTGACCCACTTCGTGGTACGTGAGGATGGGCAGTTTCTCTACGGATTTGCCAGCGAAGGTGAGCGTTTTGCCTTTCGCCAGTTGCTGAAAATTTCGGGCGTTGGCGCGCGCCTGGCGCTGTCGGTGCTGTCCGGACTGTCGGTGAGCGATCTCGCGCAGGTCGTGGCACGGCAGGAAATCGGCCGCCTGACCAAGGTACCTGGTATCGGCACCAAGACCGCCGAGCGCCTGTTGCTCGAGCTCAAGGGAAAACTCGCCGATGCGCTGCCGGCAAGCGCCGTGCCTGCCGCGGCCGTACATAATGACATTCTCAATGCGCTGCTGGCTCTGGGTTACAATGACCGTGAAGCAGGGGCCGCAATGAAACAGCTAGCGGCCGACGTCACCACCTCCGACGGCATTCGGCAGGCGCTCAAGCTGCTGTCAAGGGTCTGAACCGATCATGAATCCCGGCCACAAACAACTTATTCAGATCGCGCTTGTCGCTTTGCTGCTGATCGGCTGTATTGCCGTGTTGTTGCCGTTTACCGGCACCCTGCTTTTTGCCATAGTCATTTGTGTCACCACCTTGCCGATCCGCAATCGCCTGCTCACCCTCTGCGGCGGGCGCAGCAACCTGGCGGCGCTACTGGTGTCGATGCTGTTGCTGCTGTTGCTGGTCGCGCCCGTGGCACTGCTGTCCGGATCGCTTGCCGACGGCGTCGAGATTGCGATTCGCTACCTCAAGCCATTGATGGAAAAAGGGCTGCCCACCGACCCACCAGCCTGGCTGGCGAGACTGCCGATGGTCGGTCGCAATGCCGCGGCCTATTGGCACGAACTGATCGAGAGTCGCGAGGAAATGAATGCCCTGCTGCATCAGTTCGTGGATCCGACGCGCAGGCTGGCGTTGGCTACCGCCGCACTCCTCGCGCAGGGACTGTTGCAACTGGTGCTGGTGATTTTCTTCGTTTTTTTCATCTTTCGTGACGCACATCTCTATGCAGACGCCCTGCATACCGGCAGTCGCGCCCTTGCCGGCGATCTCGGCGAGCGCATGCTGGCGCTGGCGGAAGGGACGGTCACCGGGGTCATGGTCGGCATTGTCGGGACGGCGGCCACACAGGCGCTGGTGGCGATGATCGGTTTCATCATCGCGGGTGTGCCGGGGATCATCATCCTGACCGTGGCCACCTTCTTCTTTTCGATGGTGCCGGTGATCGGGGCGACGCTGATCTGGCTGGGCGCTGCCGTCTGGCTATACAATGAGGGGCAGACCGGCTGGGCAGTGTTCATGGTGATGTGGGGAATGTTCGGCATCAGCAGTGTCGATAACTTCATCAAACCGATTCTGATTTCAAGAACCGCCAGCCTGCCACTGTTGTTGATCGTCGTCGGTGTCTTTGGGGGCGTGCTGGTCTTCGGCTTCATCGGACTGTTCCTTGGGCCAACCCTGCTGGCACTCGGGCAGGTGCTGGTTCGCGAGTGGCTGGCACATGCCGATTCGGAATCGTCGCTGTCGGAGAAGAGCTCACAGCGATGATCGAAACCGACGATCTTGGCAGCTCCGCTGTCGACCGGCTGATCTCGGCCGAGGCGAAATCCCCCCAGGAAGAAGCGATCGAACGCGCCCTGCGGCCTCGCCATCTCGCCGATTACGTCGGTCAGGCCAAGATTCGCGAGCAACTGACGATCTTCATCGAAGCGGCCAGGCGGCGCAACGACACGCTCGATCACGTTCTTCTGTTTGGCCCGCCAGGCCTTGGAAAGACCACGTTGGCGCACATCATCGCCACCGAGATGGGCGTCAACCTGCGTTCGACCTCAGGCCCGGTCCTTGAGCGCGCCGGTGATCTGGCTGCCATCCTGACCAATCTCGAACCCCGCGACGTCCTCTTCATCGACGAGATTCACCGCCTCTCGCCGGTCGTCGAAGAAATCCTGTATCCGGCGCTGGAGGACTTCCAGATCGATCTCATGATCGGCGAGGGTCCGGCAGCGCGCTCGGTCAAGCTCGATCTGCCCCCGTTCACGCTGGTGGGTGCGACCACTCGCGCCGGCATGCTGACCAATCCCCTGCGCGATCGCTTCGGGATTGTCTCGCGACTCGAGTTTTATACACCCGAGGAACTGATGCTGATTGTCACACGCTCGTCGCAACTGCTCAAGGTGCCTGCCGATCCCGGCGGCGCCCTGGAAATCGCGCGCCGTTCTCGTGGCACACCACGCATCGCCAACCGGTTGTTGCGGCGCGTCCGCGATTTCGCCGAAGTCCGGGCAAACGGCCACATCACGCAGGAAGTCGCCGATCAGGCGTTGCTAATGCTCGATGTCGATCATGGCGGCCTTGACGTCATGGACCGCAAGCTGCTATCCGCGGTGATCGACAAATTTGCCGGTGGCCCGGTCGGCATCGACAATCTGGCGGCCGCGATCGGGGAAGCGCGCGATACCATCGAGGACGTTCTCGAACCGTATCTGATCCAGCAAGGCTTCCTGCAGCGCACGCCTCGCGGTCGGGTGGCGACCGCGGCGGTCTACCGTCATCTGGGACTGGCGGCGATGCCCAGCGAACCGCAAGGCGATCTCTGGCAGGCGCCCTGAGAGGGCGCCGCCTGGTCACAAACACTTACATTTGCCACCAGAATGCTGCCGTAGAATCGGCGCCGGCCATGAAACACCCACACCAGCCCAACAACAAAGCGTTCACCATTCCCGTTCGCATTTACTACGAAGACACCGATGCCGGGGGCGTGGTTTATTACGCCAATTATCTGAAATTTTTCGAACGCTGCCGTAGCGAATGGCTACGTGCGATCGGTCATCAGCAGGCCGAGCTGCTGCGCGATCCGGGGATTGCCTTCGTCGTTCGCAGCATCAGCGTCGACTACCTGAAGCCGGCGCGACTTGACGATCAACTGGTCGTCAGCCTCGAAGTGGAGAAGATCAGCCGCGCGCAGATCTTCTTTCGCCAGCATATCCGGCGTGCCGATGCGTCCGTCGAAGGGCGCTGGCAGGAACTGGTCAGCGGCACCATCCACATCGTTTGTGTCAACTCGGCGCAGATGAAAGCGGCCCCGATTCCCGCAATTCTGCGTACCAAACTGGAAGCCCTGCAATGAATGTCTCACAAGACCTCTCGATCCTGCATCTGATCCTCAACGCCAGCGCCGTAGTGCAAGCCGTGATGCTGCTGCTGGCCGGCGTCTCTTTCATGTCCTGGTACTATATTTTCCGAAAGTGGTTCACGGTGAAAGCGGCGCGCGCGCAAACCGAGCAGTTCGAGCGTGACTTCTGGAGCGGTGGCGACCTCAACAGTCTCTACCAGAGCGCGATCAATGACCGCCATAGCACCGGGAGCATGGAACGTATCTTCGAAGCGGGATTTCGTGAATTCACCAAGCTGCGCAGCCAGAAGAACCTCGACCCGAAAGACGTCATCGACGGTTCGCGTCGCGCCATGCGCGCCACCTATCAGCGTGAGATGGACAGCATCGACTCGCACCTCGCCTTTCTGGCTTCGGTTGGTTCGGTGAGCCCGTATGTCGGCCTGTTCGGCACCGTCTGGGGAATCATGCATTCCTTCCGCGGTCTCTCGAACGTTGGCCAGGCGACGCTCGCTGCGGTCGCGCCGGGCATTGCCGAAGCGTTGGTGGCGACTGCCATCGGCCTTTTTGCGGCGATCCCGGCGGTGGTCGCCTACAATCGCTTTGCGCACGAGATCGACCGCTTGTCTTCGCGCTTCGAGTCTTTCATGGAAGAGTTCTCGAACATCCTGCAACGGCAGATGAGGTAAGGCCATGCGTCCGCGCCGTCTGAAGAACGAAATCAATGTCGTCCCCTACATCGATGTCATGCTTGTGCTGCTGGTCATCTTCATGGTGACGGCACCGATGATGACCACCGCCAGCATCGACGTGCCGTCGGTCGGCAAGGCCGCGCAGCCGCCAGCCGAAGCGCTGCAGGTGATCGTCCGCGCCGACCGGACGCTGGCGCTGCTTGCTCCCGGCAAGTCCGAACGCCCTCTCAGCCGAAATGAGCTATCGGAAGCGATCGTCGCCGCGCAGCGCAACAACCCAGAGCAGGCGGTAGTCATTGCCGGTGACCGGAATGTCAGGTACCAGGCGGTGCTTGAGGTCATGGACGACCTGCAGCAGAAACAGGTCAAACGCATCGGCCTTCTCGTGCAACCCGCTGGCAAGTGAGCCACTGATCGGTGGAAGCTGTCGAAGTCCTCCAGCGGTCGCCGCAGGACGATCCGGCCAAATGGCCGTCGCTGGCCCTGTCCGCGACGGTTCATTTGCTGTTGATCGGCGCGCTGTTTCTGGGCGTGCAGTGGAAGAGTCAGCCGCCTGCCGCGGTCGAAGTCGAAGTCTGGCGTGCTGCACCGGCTCCGACTGTAGCCAGCCAGCCTGAGTCGAGAGTGGAGCCCCGGCCAGAGCCCAAAGCGGAGCCAAAACCGGAACCCAAACCGGAACCTAAGCCAGAACCTAAGCCGGTTGCCAAAGCAATCGTGAAACCGGAGCCCAAGCCCGTTGCCAAGGCAGTTGCAAAACCAGAACCGAAACCCGAGGTCAAGCCCCCCGTCAAACCGGAAATCCCCCTGAAGGAGGAGAAAAAGCCGAAGGAGCCGCCGAAGGAAGCCAAGGTCAAGGAAACCCTCAAGGAACCGAAGCCGACGGAAGCGCCCAAAGAACCCAAGGCGAAGGAAACGCCGCGGAAGGAAGAACCCAAGGTGAAGGAACAGTCCCGAAAGGAAGAACCGGCCCCGTCGAAAAAGGAAGAATCCAGGCCGAAGGAGCCGCCCAGGAAGGAAGAGCCAAAACAGAAGGAGACAAAGCCGGAGCCGGAGCGCCGCCCAAGTTTCGACGATGAACTGAAGCGGGAACAGAAACAATTGCAGCAGCAGAGGGCTGCCGAAGATCGACGTGCGCGCGCTGCCGAGGCCGACGCCGAGGCTCGCCAGCTCAAGCAACAGGCTGAGCTGGCGGCGGCAGAACATCGGCGTGGGCTGAACGAATACATCGACAAAGTGCGCGCCAAGATCCGCGGCAATATTTCCTTGCCACCCGGCATACAGGGCAATCCGGAAGCAGTGTTCGAGGTCACACAGCTTCCCTCCGGTGAAGTTCTTGATGTCAAGGTGCGCCGTTCGAGTGGCAATCCTGCGCTTGATGCAGCCGTTGAACGCGCGATCCACAAGTCGTCCCCGTTGCCCAAGCCTGCACAGGCGGATCTCTTCGAGCGGATCTTGAGGATTCCCTACCGGCCGCGTGACGACTAGGACACCAGAGTTCGACACTTTTTCACCTAAGTGATTGATTATCATAGGTTAAAGTGTTCTGTAGTGGCAAATTTAAAGCCTTAAATTTCAATAACTTATCTGCTATCCGTCGAACTCGGGGGGTTTATGCGTTTGGCACGCGAAAAGTGTCGAACTCGGGCTATCCGGAAGCGCTTAAGCGGGGGCAACCCCTCGTGTATCGTTTGCCCCCATTGCTGGCTTCGTAGATTAAGCAGGAAGTCACAGGCCCCCCCTCGTGATGAACCTGCCAAATGCTGATACCACCACCGGACAGAAAGACAATTTCGCCCGCAATATATGACCGATGATCAAGATCAAACCACTTGTACTGATTGTCAACAAGATCGGATAAGTCAAAGGGAATCACCAGGACCTCGCCCTCGCCCGTGCTCAGTCTCAACTCGGCCAGACCCGGATTCTTTCGCCTATAGGTACCGAACATAATACCGATGCGTTTCAGCGCAGATGGCCCATTTTTTTGTCTCTGATCGAGGCTCAACGCCAATGATCCACCGTTTGTCGCAGGCAAACTGGCTCGCATCTCAAACTTCGCCATCTCGGGCTGTTCGGCAGAAAGATAATATCTCATCAGCAACAAGCTGGTGGTGTTAAATGCAGAAAACAAAAACAAGGCGGCCAGCAGAAGCGGGCCGACAAAACGACGCGATTCGGCTCTTCTACCACCCTCAAGAGCATAAGCAACGAGCAGGGCAGGAACCATGAAATAACGACCTTGAACTCCTTTAATAATGCTTGCCGGGTGCACACTCCAGGACACAAGTAACGCAAAGAAAATCAGTAAAGATGCGCCGAACGCACAACATACCAGCAGCAATCTTGCCAACCATTCCTCATCAATGTATTTGAATGAGGTAGAAAAGATGGCTGTCAGGAAAACAAGGGCATAGAGGCCAGTGTAAACATCCTCCGGAAAAGGAGCATCCAGCCACCCGAGAATACCCAGGAAGGATTTCCCATAGAATCTCAACAGTTCCTCATCGGCGAGCGTTGCCAGCAACACCTTGAAAAAAGACAGGGGGTTCAGCAGGTAATGCTGAATTATTCCTGAAACAGGGAAGCCTGTAACGACTCTGATATCAACCGTGGTCTTAAAAGCGACAGCCAGCCACAGAACAATGGCGATCGAGGCTATGCTTCCAGCAATAAGGCCACTTTTCCTTCCGGTAAAAAAAACAGTACCAAAAATCAGAATCACCAATGGCAACAAATGTATTCTGCATGACACGACGACGATCACGCTGGCGGTCAAAACGTACAATAACCATGGTTTTGTTAACTCCTTATCAATCGCCATCCGCATGAATACGGAAATGACCAAGATCGCTCCAGCAGTGGATATGCCATCCAAACTGGCCGAAGAAAACTGAAAAAAACTCATCGGCAGGACGAGAAGTGCGGCCGCCAGAGGAGACGGGCGATGAATCATGAAAGCAATGGTCAGGATCAAGGAGGCGGACGCCAGAACGGCAAATCGCGCCAGTCGATAGGATCCATTAACCGAAAGGCCCAGCATCTCTCCGATGATCAAACCCATGGCCTGCGGGGCATAAATCAGTGGGAAATAATATCCGGTACCCGGAGCAGGACTGAACTCCTGGGCCCCCGTCCAGCGGATGTTATTTGCTTCATCGAGTTCGGCGGCAGAAAGCTTTCTATCCGGATCAAACGGCAGACGGCCATACGCGTTCATGTAGGCTGCCAGACCTGTATCAATCATGCCGCCCGATGATTTTCCTGTGGGCGTGTCGAGAATGACCCGGCCTCTCGTCAGAAAATAAGCGCGTTTGACATGATCAAACTCGTCCGGCGACTGAAATGGCGGGATGATCGCGGATAATAAAAAACATGCCAGAAATACAAGGACTGGAAACAGTGGCCATCCGGCATGTGTAGAGAAATTGAACATGCCATTGTTTATGATTCTCATGCCCTGACCGCAACAATGATTCCGATCATGATCAGAGCAACCCCAATGAAATATTGAGCCTGAAAGTGCTCGCCAAAAACAAAGTGGCTGCCGATCGGAACCAGAATGAAGGCGAGCGCCATCAGCGGATAGACTCTCCCGAGTTCTACTTTCTGTAAAATCCAGACCCAAACGATAGATGTAACTCCATAGATACACAGGGCAGCAAGCAGTGCGATGGCCGCTTTCGGTGAAAAAATGGAGCCACTGGCCGTTATTTCAGCAGCGCTCACCTTGAATAAGATTTGTCCAATCGCAAGGCCTACGACGCAGAGGAGCGCAATCACATATACCGTCATTACCCGCATGCCCGCTTGTTGACGATTGCATGAAATGCGAAGAATAAATTCAGATCGATCGATGGAACCGGAAATGGCCACCACGCTTCCTTGGCATCATTAAAATAATGACGTAAAAGCGCAACCAGGTTGTGGCAGGAGTTTACATGCTCTCTGGCCATGATATAGTCGTATGGGATCCCCTTTGCCATCGCTTGCTTGCGCGGCCCCAAATGCCTTCCCAATCGCCATGCCAGTCCGGGATCGGTGGGAATCAGGATCGACAGGACACCGCCAGGCTTGAGAACCCTGACCCACTCTTTCAGCGCGAGGTGTGGCTGGTAAATGTGTTCCAGGACATGTGTGGCCAGTAGCCTGTCAAAAGTATTATCTGAATAATCCAGATGGCTGCCTGTCTGCATTGCGTAGCGCAATTTTCCTGCATGCATTCCGGAAATTTTATTCATGGCTACTTCCAGGGTCTTGTGATCCTGATCAGAAAGGATGTACTCATCAAATCTGTGGCGAACGAAGTGAAGGTGTTCGCCAGTCCCTGCACCCACCTCGAGAATGCGACCAAAATATGTCTGCTCGTCAAATGCCTTTTCTACGAGTCTGTGACTAGCTCGCATGACTGAAGACTGAAGTGGGCTCGAATAGTTTGCATCGTCATAGACTGTTGAGAATCTTTCCCGGTATTCAATCCATTCCTTATCTTCACACGGCATCTTTGTATCCATTTTCATTGGCTCGAAAATGAAAATTTCTTCTTCTTAGATGAATTGGCTTGCTCGGGACCGATCTGATGTCGTGACTCAAGAAGGCCAGGATCAATTGCAAACCGACGATTACCGGCAAGGCTGAAAGCATTACGGTCCCTGCGGACGCAGCCAGACCCGAGTTTATGGAGGACATCCATTGAAAAGCGCCAAACAAACCTCCAAACAGAAACATGACTACCCCAAGTGGAAGCTCAATCGAGGCAATCGACATGCCTCTTAGATAATAGCAATAGAAAATTCTTTTCATCAAATTTATGAAATGCTTCACGAGAAACTCGCCAATGACTCTGGAGATCTTGAGATTGCTCACTTCATCCCCATATTTTGCATTCATCGGTATATCCATCACCACGGCACGCAGTGTATTGAGCCGGAACAGCATGTCGCTTTCAAAAAAATAACGGCGGCTTATTTTATCCAATGGCAATTGTCGAGCGACCTCCCGATGGATCGCCGTATAACCATTGGTTGGATCAAACAAATCCCAATACCCGGACGAAATTTTGGTCAGGAAGGACAGGGCTGCGTTACCAAGCAGGCGCATCTTTGGCATGGCCCCAAGTGCTTCAAGATAATAAAATCGATTTCCCTTGGTGTAATCGGCTTCGCCCTCCAGGATCGGAGAAATAAAACCGGGCATCAGCCGTGGGTCCATCTGGCCATCACCATCCAGCTTGACTATCACTTCCATGCCATCATCGATTGCCGCCAGGTAACCTGTGATCACTGCGCCACCCACACCTTGATTTTCATGGTGATGAATGACTAAAACACGATCGTCATTGCAGTTCTTTTCTACGAAATCACCGGATCCATCAGGACAGCAATCATCGACCACATAGATTCGGCTGACTTCCGGACCAATTGCGCTGATTACGCCAAGTATATTGTTCACTACCCTGTAACAGGGTATCACCACTGCAATTCTGGCGTTGATAAGCGCCATATGAGTTCGCCCACTTGTGGCGGAATCTTTCATGCCAAATGGAGAAGGTCTTTTGGACAGCTACAAGAAACCAATGTAGGCCCGAGTCAGAGGTTTCCCGAAAAACAGTGCCAGCATCCCCGCTATTGCCAGATAAGGGCCGAAGGGAATCGGTACGCTTCGGCCACGTTTGGTTACCACGATCAGGGTGATGCCGACCACGGCACCGAGCAGTGAAGAGAGCAAAATGGTCAACGGCAGCATCTGCCATCCGAGCCAGGCACCCAGGGCTGCAAGTAGCTTGAAATCACCGTAGCCCATGCCTTCCTTGCTGGTTGTCAGCTTGAACGTCCAGTAAACCAACCACAGTGAGAGATAACCAGCGACCGCACCGATCACTGCCGATGACAGGTCGACGAAGGTACCGAACAGATTGAACAGCAAACCAGTCCAGAGCAAGGGCAAAGTAATCGAGTCCGGCAATAACTGGCTATCCATATCGATACCGGTCAGCGCGAGCAGGCTCCAAATCAGCAGCATCGCACCAGCCGCAGCCCAACCATAGCCAAAATGAAATGCGGCAAAAGCACATAACAGGCTGCTGGCCATCTCGACCAGCGGGTAACGCAAGGATATCGGCGCATGACAAGCCGAACAGCGACCACGCAGGAACAGCCAGCTCAAGATCGGCACATTCTCAAGGGCAGTTATCGCATGCCCACAGGCCGGGCAACGCGAGCCTGGCTTGACCAGCGAGAGCATTTCAATGTCTGCAGGCTTTTCGCCCCTGAGTTCTGCGCAATGGATGCGCCATTCGCACTCCATCATTTTGGGCAAACGAAGAATGACGACATTGAGAAAGCTGCCAACCAGCAATCCAAGGATGCCACAGATGAAAATGAACAGTGTCGGTTCCAGTTCGGCAGTCAATGCAGAAAGCATTATCCGACGACAGCCCCGAGTTTGAAGATTGGCAGATACATGGCGATCACCATCCCGCCGATCAATACCCCGAGAACGACCATGATCATCGGTTCCATGAGGCTGGATAGCGCTTCGACCGCGTCGTCCACCTCTGCTTCAAAGAAATCGGCGACTTTACCGAGCATTGAATCGAGTGCGCCGGACTCCTCGCCAATTGCCACCATCTGGTTCACCATGTTCGGAAAGAGTTCGCTGCTCTGCATTGCTGAGGTGAGACTGGTGCCGATACTCACCTCGCTCTGGATCTTCCGGGTCGCCACCTTGTAGACATAGTTGCCGGCAGCACCGCCAACCGAGTCGAGCGATTCGACCAGCGGGACGCCCGCCGCGAACATGGTTGCCAGCGTGCGCGTCCAGCGGGCGATGACCGACTTGCGAATGATGTCACCAAAAACAGGGATGCGCAGGAACATGCGGTCGAAGGCGATCTGCATCATTTCCGATCGCTTCAATGTGTAGAAAAAGGCAAAGATCGAGCCGCCGATGCCTCCGAAGATCGCCCACCACCAAGCAATGACAAAATCCGACATGGCGATTACCATCAGCGTGGGCGCCGGGAGGTCGGCACCGAAACTCTTGAAGACCTCCTTGAATGCGGGAATCACGAAAATCATGATCACGACGGTAATAATGAAGGCGACGAAGATGATGGCCACCGGATAAAACAGGGCGGACTTGATTTTTGCCTTGATGGCGAGCATTTTTTCCTTGTAGGTGGCGAGTCGATCAAGCAAGGTTTCGAGAATACCCGCCTGCTCTCCAGCAGCTACCAGGTTGCAGTACAAGGGATCAAATTGCAGGGGATATTTCCGGAAGGCTTGCGAGAGCGAACTACCTGTTTCGACATCCGACTTGATATCCAGCAGCAGCTTGCCGACGGCCGGATTGTCGTGGCCCCGACCGACGATATCGAAAGTCTGGAGCAGCGGCACCCCGGCTCTCATCATCGTCGCCAGCTGGCGGGTAAACAACGCGATATCCTTCTCGGAGATCTTCTGTCCGCCCCTGAAGCGTTGCCGAGATATCTTGCTGACCAGAATCCCCTGCCGCCGCAGAGTCGCCTGAACCACAGTCTGGCTGGAAGCACGTTGTTCGCCACGGACGACTTTGCCGAGCCTGTTTTTCCCCTCCCAGAGAAATACATGTTCCTTGACCTCCGTCGTGATCTTCCTGGTGGGTTTTGCTGCGGTCGCCATGGCTACCTCTTTTTCAAACGTTGGTACTGCCGAGAACCTCATCAAGGGAAGTCAGCCCTTGCATGACCTTCAGCAAACCGGAACGACGCAGATCATTGACGCCTTCCTTGCGGGCCTGGATCGCAATATCCAGCTCGGTTCCATTAGCCATGATGATGCGCTGAATCGCTTCCGTCACCGGCATGACTTCGTAGAGGCCGACGCGTCCCTTGTAACCGCTGCCCTTGCAGAGTTCGCATTCCCCCGGGCCGTACAAGGTCCAGCTTCCATCAATATCGCTTTCCAGAAATCCGGCATTGAGTAGTGTCTCGATCGGCGTATCGAGAGGTCGCTTGCAGGTACAAAGCCGACGAACCAGCCGCTGCGCAGTGATCAGCAGAATGCTTGCGGCCAGATTGAAAGTCGGAATGCCCATGTTCATCAGACGGGTCAGGGTTGCCGGAGCATCATTGGTGTGCAGGGTCGACAGAACCATATGCCCGGTTTGCGCTGCCTTGATCGCAATCTCTGCAGTTTCGATGTCACGAATTTCGCCCACCATGATGATGTCCGGGTCCTGACGGAGAAAAGCCTTGAGGGCTACCGGAAAGCTCAACCCGGCCTTGTCGTCGACGTTCACCTGATTGATTCCCGGCAAAGGGATTTCAGCAGGGTCCTCGGCTGTCGAGATGTTGACCCCTGGTCTGTTGAGAATATTGAGACAGGTGTACAGCGAGACCGTTTTCCCTGAACCCGTGGGCCCGGTCACCAGAATCATGCCGTAAGGGCGATGGATGGCGTCAAGCAATATCGCTCTCTGCTCGGGCTCATACCCCAGGGCATCAATTCCCATGCTGGCACTGGCCGGGTCCAGAATCCGCAAGACGATCTTCTCGCCGTACATCGTCGGCAAGGTACTGACCCGGAAGTCGATCGATCGATGCTTCGAAAGCACCAACCGCATGCGGCCGTCCTGGGGAACACGCTTCTCGGCAATGTTCAGGCGTGAAATCACCTTGATACGGGAGGCAATCTTGTCCTTGATGACCAGAGGCGGAGCGGCAACTTCCCGCAAGATGCCGTCAGTGCGAAAGCGGATGCGGTAGTTTTTCTCGTAGGGTTCGAAGTGAATGTCCGAGGCGCCATCGTTGATCGCGTCGAGCATCATTTTTTGTATGAACCTGACGACCGGAGCATCATCAACTTCAAGATTTGCAACCTCTTCCTTTTCCTGGCTTTGCTCGTCGGTGAACTCGAGATTGAGGTCATCGTTACTAAAACCCTTCAAGGCATCTTCGGTCGATTCGGATATCCTCGCGACCAGCGGAATGAGCTTGTTTTCCTCAACGATGACCGGGTCGACCGTTAACCCGGTCTGAAAGCGTATCTCGTCAAGCGCACGCAGATTGGTTGGATCAGCGATCGCAACTGCCAGGCGATTGCCGCGCTTGTGCAGTGGCACGACTTGGTGAGCCGTGATCAGCTTTCGGTCAATCGCATTTTTCTGGATGTTCGAGTCGTCAAAGGCAGCCAGGTCGAGCAGCGGAAAACCAAACTTGTCTGACGAAAAACGTGCCAATTCAAGGAAGCTTGCCTTCTTCGCGGCCACCAGTTGTTCGATCAGCGAAGTCTTCTTGGCAATGGCTTGCTCAAGCAGAGACTCTGCCTCTACTTCCTTGAGTCGGCCAGCTTGTACAAGCGCACGGGCAAGCCCGCTCAGCTGGGATTGTTGCGGATTGGCTGCCATTATTCGCGATAGGACTTTACAAGGCTTGTTAAACTGTCAGATCCCGGTTATACCGAACTGGCCCAACCTGATAATGCATTGGCGGCGCGTGTTTGTAAAGAAGCGTTCCGAGTCCTTACTTGTTGGCTGCGTCCACCACGACCAAGGCGGTCATGTTCACTATCCGGCGAACGGTTGACGTGGGCCCAAGTACATGCACCGGACGCGCGGCACCGAGCAGGATCGGGCCGACCGCCATACCATCACTGCCGATCATCTTGAGCAGGTTGAAAGAGATGTTGGCTGCGTCCAGGTTTGGCATCACCAGCACATTGGCCTCTCCGGTCAGCGGCGATTGGGGATCAAACTGCTTGCGTATCTCCGCTGAAAGTGCACTGTCGCCACGCATTTCCCCGTCGACTTCCAGATCCGGCGCCTTGGCACGCACAATCGCGACTGCCTCGGCCACCTTACGGGCTGAAACAGTCTGCGACGAGCCAAAGTTGGAATGCGACAGCATCGCCAGCTTGGGACGGATCTTGAAGCGGCGAACTTCTTCCACAGCCATGAAGGCAATTTCAGCCAGTTGTTCGGCGTCGGGATTCTCGTTGACATGGGTGTCGCAGATGAACATGGCGCGACCAGGAAGCAAGAGATGCGCCATTGCTGCCATCGTCTTGCAACCCGGCGCTTTGCCGATGATCTCGTCAACATGTCGCAGGTGATGCAAGAAACGGCCAGTCAGGCCGCAGATCATTCCATCGGCGTAACCAAGCCTGAGCAGCATGGCGCCGATGATCGTGTTATCGCTGCGCAAGCGTGTCTTGGCAATGTCGATCGTCACGCCTTGGCGCTTCCTGAGCTGATGATAGGCCGTCCAGCATTCTTTATAGCGATGGTCACTGTTCGGATCGACGACATCGAAATCCGTACCGACACGCAATTTCGAGCCAATCCTTTCCAGTCGCGTCACAATCACGCTCGGGCGCCCAATCAATATGGGGCGGGTCAGCCCTTCATCAAGAATGATCTGCACAGCGCGCAACAGGCGCTCATCTTCGCCATCGGGATAGACAATGCGGGTCCTTCGCCCCCGCTTGGCGGCCGAGAACACCGCGCGCATGCCTACCCCCGTCTGGTAAACGAATTCCTTGAGCTTTTCCCGGTAAGCAGGCATATCGGCAATTGGCCTGGTCGCCACACCGGAATCCATCGCTGCCTGCGCCACAGCCGGCGCAATGATGGTGATCAGGCGCGGATCGAAGGGCTTTGGGATCAGATAATCCGGGCCAAACGCCAGTTCCTCGCCAGGATAGGCCATTGCCACTTCGGCACTCACCTCTTCCTCGGCCATCGCCGCCAGTGCCTTGACACAGGCCATCTTCATGTGTTCGTTGATGCATGTTGCGCCGACATCGAGTGCGCCGCGAAAAATGAACGGAAAACACAGCACATTGTTGACCTGGTTGGCGTAGTCCGAACGACCGGTTGCAATGATCACGTCGGGACGGACCTCGCGGGCCAGTTCGGGCATGATTTCCGGGATTGGGTTGGCAAGGGCGAAAACGATCGGCTGCTTGGCCATGCGGGTGAGCATCTCCGGTTCGAGCGCGCCCGCAGCAGAAAGTCCAAGGAAGACATCTGCACCATCAATTGCCTCGTAGAGTGTGCGCGCCTCGGTGGTGCGTGCATACGCCGCTTTCGTCGGTTCCATGTTTGCGTCACGTCCGGCGTAGATCACTCCTTTCGAGTCGCATACGGTGACGTTCTCACGACGAACACCCAGTTCACACCAGAGATTGAGACAGGAGATCGCGGCAGCGCCCGCGCCGGAGCAAACGACTTTCACTTCGTCAATCGCCTTGCCGGCCACCTTGAGTGCATTCATGATCGCAGCCGATGAAATGATTGCCGTACCGTGCTGATCGTCATGAAAGACCGGGATCGACATCCTTTCCTTGAGCTTGGCCTCGATGTAGAAGCACTCTGGAGCCTTGATGTCTTCGAGATTGATGCCGCCCAGCGTTGGCTCCATTGCAGCAATCAAGTCGATCAGCTTGTCCGGGTCGCTCTCGCTGAGTTCAATGTCAAAAACGTCAATTCCGGCGAACTTCTTGAACAGACAGCCCTTGCCTTCCATGACCGGTTTGGCTGCCAGAGGGCCGATATTACCCAGGCCGAGCACGGCAGTACCGTTGGTAATGACGCCCACCAGGTTGGCTCGCGAAGTGTACAAACTGACCGCCGCCGGGTCATCAACGATGGCATGGCAAGCATAAGCAACTCCTGGAGAATAGGCGAGAGCCAGATCGAGCTGATTACTCAAGCCCTTGGTGGGCTGTACAGCGATCTTGCCCGGAGTCGGGTAACGGTGATATTCAAGGGCGGCCTCGCAAAGACCAGCCTGACGGGGATCATTTTCCATGTTGCCTCCTGACGCAGCGTTCGTCGACGTAAAAGCGCATTACTTTAGCCGACTCATTCGATTTACACAAAACTGATGTGATTTGCAATGGCGATGCCGACCGGTTTTGCATGCCAGTGTTCGCCAGCGACAACACGACGTGCAAGCGCAGCGGCTGTCGCCGGGGTAAAATGATGGACGCACGCGCAGCCAACTTACCATGGGGTTATTTCTGCAGCTGCGGCTTGCGTTTGACTTGAATGGGAGATGATGAATGGGCCAAACCGCCACCAGTAACCTTCGCACCGTTGCTCTCGTCGGCCACGGTGCCGCCGGCAAGACAACGCTTGCCGAAAGCCTGCTCGCCGCAGCCGGCGCAATCAGCAGCCGGGGCGCCGTTGAAAAAGGCAGCACGGTTTGCGATTTTGATGCGCAAGAAAAAGAGTTTGGCTACTCGCTGAATTCAGCGCTGGCGAGTTTTACTTGGCAAGGCGTCCTGGTTCATTTGCTCGATACGCCGGGATTTCCCGACTTCGCTGGACAGGCGATTGCCGCGCTCGCTGCCGTGGACACGGCCCTGGTGGTCATCAGTGCGCAAAACGGCATCGAACTCTCAAGCGAACGCATGATGAAGCTGGCCGCAGCTCGCGGTGTTTGCCGGATGATCGTGATCAACAAAATCGACGCGGAGAACATCAACCTTCCGGCGCTGGTCGGCGAAATCCGTGATCGCTTCGGTCGTGAATGCATGTTGCTTGACCTGCCGGCGAAACAGGGGAGTGAAGTCGTCGAACTGCTCGGCCATGACGATGGCGAAAGCGATTTCGAATCGGTGGCAGCAGCACACCGTGCGCTGATCGACCAGATCGTCGAGGAAGACGAGGATCTGCTGGCAAAATACCTGGACGAAGGGGTCGATCCGACTCCGGATGAATTGCACCTGCCCTTTGAGAAGGCACTGCGCGCAGGCCACCTGATTCCGATTCTCTTTGTTTCGGCAAAGACTGGAGCCGGAATCCCGCAATTGCTCGACGTTCTCGCCAGACTCGCGCCTAATCCGGCAGAGGGTAACCCACCGCCTTTTTATCGCGGCGAGCCCGGCGGATCAGCCGAGCCCTTCGCGGCCGATCCCGATCCGCAGAAGCATGTACTGGCGCACGTCTTCAAGGTTGTCAGCGACCCGTTCATCGGCAAGGTCGGGGTGATCCGCGTCCATCAGGGGACGATCCGGAAGGATTCACAGCTCTTTGTCGGCGACGGCAAGCGTCCGTTCAAGGTCGGCCACATCTATCGCCTGCAGGGGAAGGATTATGTCGAGGTCGAAACGCTGGTACCTGGTGACCTGGGTGCAATTGCCAAGGTCGAGGAACTCGAATTCGACTGCGTATTGCATGACTCACACGACGAAGACCATATTCATCTGCGGCCACTCGAGTTCCCGCTACCGATGCACGGCCTGGCCGTTCATGCACGGCGCAAGGCCGACGAGCAGCGGCTGTTCGAGATCCTGCACAAACTCGAGGTCGAGGACCCCTGCTTCAGGATAGAACGTCATCCAACGACCAACGAGACGGTGATTCGCGGTCTCGGTGAAATGCATCTGCGCGCCAAGCTGACGCGCCTGGCTCAGCAGTACAAGCTGGAACTCGACACCAAACCGCCACAGATTGCCTATCGTGAAGCCGTTACCGGGTCGGCTGAAGGGCACTGCCGGCACAAGAAGCAGAGTGGGGGCGCGGGCCAATTCGGCGAAGTGATGTTACGGGTCGAGCCGCTCGAACGGGGCGCCGGCTTCGAGTTCGTCGATATCGTCAAAGGCGGCGTGATTCCCGGGGTCTTCATGGCGGCAGTCGAGAAAGGTGTTCGTCAGGCACTGGCTGACGGCGTCGTTGCCGGCTTCCCGGTGGAGGATCTGCGCGTTACCGTGCATGATGGCAAGTCACATCCGGTCGACGGCAAGGACATCGCCTTTTTCATGGCCGCCAAGAAAGCGACCGTCGAGGCAATTCGTGCCGCCAAGCCGATCATCCTCGAACCGGTCGTCGACATCGAAATCCTGGCGCCGGAGGCGCTCACCGGTGACGTGACCGGCGACCTCTCCAGCAAACGCGGTCACCTCACCGGCACTCAACCGCGGGGCCCAGGGATCATGGCGATTACCGGTCAGGCACCGTTGGCCGAACTTGAAGGCTACCAGTCGCGTCTCAAGTCACTGACCGGCGGACAGGGTTCGTACAGCATCGCCTTCTCGCACTACGCACAGGTACCGCCGGCAACACAGCAACATCTGGCGGCACAGCACAAGGTGGTCGAGGAGGAATAAGCGCGACGACCAGGACGGACAGCGTCGTCGTGGGGAAGGTCTTCAAGATCTCCAACTGGTTCATTCCTCTAGCGCGACGCCTGCTCTACGCCTGGGTACGGACCTCGGTTTTTCCTGAGAATCTGCAGGCTTTGGGCCTTGACCCGGCGATACCGGTCTGTTACGTCCTTCAGGACAGGCATCTCTCGAACCTGCTGGTCCTTGTCGAGGAATCGCGACGAGCCGGTTTGCCGCGCGCCGATGTACCGATGGTGCTGGGCGGGCAACGGCTGCTTCGCTCATTCTTCTTCCTCAACCGTGACCGCAGCCTGGCCGGCAGAGCACGCGACGGCGCCAATTACTCCGCCTTGCTGGCCAGCCTGATACGCCAAACGGTCGCCGACCAGACGCTCGACGTTCAGTTGGTGCCGGTACTCATCCTCTGGGGACGCAGTCCTGACACACAGGATTCGGTCCTCAAGGCGCTGTTCTCGGAAACCTGGCGTCCGCCTGGCGCATGGCGGCAATTGCTGGCGATTCTGCTGCACGGTCGCAATGTCCTGGTGCGCTATAACACACCCATTTTGCTGCGCAATCTCCTGCAGGGGGGACTGGATGAGGAGCAGGCACTACGCAAGCTGTCGCGCATCTTGCGGGTGCACTTTCGCCGCCAGCGCCAGATGGCCATCGGGCCCGACCTCTCGCATCGCAACACCCAGGTGGATGCGGTGCTTGCCGGCGAGCAGGTCCGCGCGGCGATCATGAGCGAAGCCGAAACACAGGGAATCCCGCTCGTCGAGGCCAAAGCAAGGGCCGTCAACTTCGCGCTGGAGATCGCCTCCGACTACTCCTATGGAGTTCTGCGCGCCCTGGAACTCTTTCTGTCCTGGCTGTGGACCCGCCTTTACGACGGCATTCAGCTGCATCACTTTGACGTCGTCACCCGCATCGCCTCCGGGCACGAAATCGTATACGTCCCCTGCCACCGCAGCCACATCGATTACCTGCTTCTGTCCTACATCATCGTCCGCCAGGGGTTGACGCCGCCGCATATCGCCGCCGGTGCCAACCTGAATCTGCCGATCGTCGGATCGCTGCTACGCCGCGGCGGCGCCTTCTTCCTGCGCCGCAGCTTCAAAGGTGAACCACTGTATGCTGCGGTATTCCACGAATACCTGCACCTGATGCTGGCACGAGGCTTCCCGATCGAGTACTTCATCGAAGGCGGGCGCAGCCGCAGTGGCAGGATGTTGACACCCAAGGCAGGCATCCTTGGCATGACCGTGCAAAGCTTCATCCGGGAACACGCACGACCGTTGGTATTCGTTCCGGTATACATCGGTTACGAAAAACTGATGGAGGGTCGGACCTACCTCGGAGAACTGGCGGGCAAACCCAAGCAACGTGAAACATTGCTTGGCATCCTGAAAAGTGTGCGCAGCATCCAGCGGGTATTTGGCCAGGTGCATGTAAACATTGGTGAACCGCTGCCTCTGGCTGGTTTTCTTGATGCCCACCACCCGGGCTGGAGCGAGGAAGGCGCCGCCAGTCAATCATTATGGGCGCGCGCCGCCACGCGCAACGCGGCAGCCGAACTCGCCAAACGGATCAACGAGGCGGCCGTGCTCAATCCGATCAACCTGATCGCCCTCGCACTGCTGGCGACACCCAAACATACCGCCGACGAGCACGCCTTGCAGCGGATGATCGAGCACTACCAGGCGCTCGCCAGAGAGGCCCCGTACGCGCCGACGACCATTGCCTGCGGACTGGCGGCGCAACCAATCGTGGCCTACGCCGAGCGACTGGCCGTCGTCGAACGTTTCGCTGATCCGCTGGGAGATCTGATCCGGGTATGCAAAGAACAGGCCCCCCTGCTCGCCTATTTTCGCAACAATGTCCTGCACCTGTTTGCCTTGCCGGCAGTGCTCGCCTGCCTGCTGAGCCACAACCGCCGCCTCGATAGTGCTCGCGTGGCAAAGGCAGTGACCGGCATTTGCGCCCTGATGCGAGCAGAACTGTTTCTTCGCTGGCCTCTCGACAAACTGGCGAGAGCTACCGAAGAGGTCATTGGCGTGCTCGTCAGGCGCGGTCTTCTGGGTCGCTCGGACGTGTCGGGAAGGCTTGTCGCACCGGAGCCCATCAGTCAGGAATTTGCCGAACTACACCTGCTCGGCGAAACCATCCGCCCATTGCTGGAACGTCACTTCCTTACGCTGTCGCTGCTGCAGCGACACGGGACGGGTCAATTGACCCGCCAGGCACTCGAAAATCACTGCCATCTGCTGGCGCAACGGCTCTCCCTGCTCTATCAGTTCAATACCCCGGAGTTTCCTGAAAAGGCGACCTTCTCTGCCTTCATAGCCAACCTGATCGAAGCGGAATTCCTGCGCGAGGATGACCACGGACTGCTACATTTTGATGAGCGACTGATGACGCCCCTGGCCCATTCCGAACTCGTCCTCTCGGTCGAGGCCCGGCAAGCCATCCGGCGCATTGCTGGTGCTGGCGTGGCCAGTTGATGCGCCGCGCATGCCGTTCGCGACCTCCTGCACATCGGCGCAACACGATCCTCAGCCACGCGCGCCATAACCTCGCCTGGCTGCCTGCGCAAGGCGTTCCTTCTCGGCAAGAACCTTGTTGGCATAGCCCGTGTCAGGATCTTCGGGCGCGCCACCATAGTGCTGCAGGCCGGCAGTCAGGCCGCCACGCCAACGGATCGCCTCCTCCAGAACATGCACGCCGACCTGGATATTGGTCACCGGATCGAGAAACGGCTGCAGCCCAGCGCCTTGCGGTATCTTGTCAAGGTGATAACCCGGGATCACCTGCATCAGGCCTTTGGCACCACTCGCGCTTTCGGCAAAGGGGTTGAAGCGCGACTCGATACCAATGATGGCAATGATCAGCAGAGGATCAAGGCGACGTTCCCGGCCAACCGCCTGCGCCGCCTCGAAGATCGGGACCAGCGCTTCCGGCGCCACCCGGTAGCGTCGCGAAACGAAATCCAGAACGCGTTGCAGGTACAGCGGCAACTCTTCTGCCGCGGGCTTGAGGGCTTCTTCCGTTTCGGGTACTTCGACGGTGTTCGCAGACTCGGCAGCGTACTGGCTGTCTGCGACGGCGTTGTCGGCAACCGAAGGCTTGAAGGTGCCCAATGCGACCATCAGCCCAACGATGATCAGACTATGCTGAATCAAACTCAAAGTGGCGTCGATACGACGCCCCTTGATATTTCCAAGTGCGATTGTTGCGGACATGCTCTCTCCTTCACTGAGTTCGTCGCGCCAAGAAACAGCTCGACGACGGACGGTTACAGGCGGGTGCAAAGCCTCGAATACTGGGGGACACTTCCCCTGAGGCCGGAACTCTGTGCGCTTTGATGGACGGCGGACAGAGCGGCGAGGATGCAGCTGTCTAGCTGCAATGCGTTCATTTTCTACTGCGGAAAACGCAGTCTATTGATAAGTATGAATTTTGTCAACCGGCTTTGAAACTGCACACGGGTAACACTCGTTCCAGCAACGCTAACAATGCCATTCGGATGCCGTGGACATAAACCTTGACGACCTGTCCCGGGATCACCAGAGAACCTTATAATGCCGTTCAGAAGCGCTGCCAACGTTGCCATGCACGGAAATTTCCCGATCACCGAGCCCTCGTGGACATTGCCCTATTACTCTTTCTGATCCTGCTCAACGGCATCCTGGCGATGTCGGAAATCGCGGTCGTCTCTGCGCGCCAGTCACGCCTGCTGAAGCTGGCTGACGACGGTAATATGGGCGCGCGCTCAGCCCTCTCATTGCATCACGAGCCCTCGATTTTTCTCTCCACCGTTCAGGTCGGCATCACCACGGTGGGTATTCTCAGTGGCGCCATCGGCGAGGCCACCTTGGCCATTCCGCTCGCCGCATGGCTGGAAACATGGCCAGTCCTCGCGGACCACGCCAGCACGATCGCTCTGACGCTGGTCGTCACCGTGCTGACCTATTTCTCGGTCGTGGTCGGCGAACTGGTTCCCAAACGCCTCGGCCTGTTGGCCCCGGAGCGTATCGCTGCGCTGATTGCGCCACCAATGAACCTGCTCTCGCGACTGGCGCGTCCGCTGGTCTGGCTGCTCGCTTCGTCATCCAACCTGCTCCTGCGTCTGCTAGGAGCGCGCCACACGCAGGAGTCCTCGGTGAGCAACGACGAGATCAAGGTCCTGATGAGCCAGGGCGCCAAGGCCGGCGTCTTCCACGCAAGCGAACAAGCCATCGTCGCCAATGTGTTGCGACTCGACGAACAGCACATCGGCGCGATCATGACCCCGCGCAAGGATATCTACCTGCTCGACCTGAACGCGAGCGAAGCGGAAATTCGCCAGCGACTCGCCGACAGCCCCTACAAGCGGATTGTCGCCTGCCGCGACGGTCTGGAGAATGTGATTGGCATTCTGCGCACCAACGACCTCCTCAAGGGCGCCCTCTTTGGCGAGCCACTCGCGGTTGAGCCATTTGTCCGGCCGGCGCTGTATGTGCCCGCCAGCGTCACGACCACCCAACTGCTCGAAACCTTCCGCCGCGCGCGCCAGCAGTGCGCGCTGATGATCGACGAATACGGCGACCTGCAGGGTCTGGTCACCCTCAGCGACGTACTGGCTTCGATCGTCGGCGATCTCCCGAGTTGGGATACTACCGAGGAACAGGAGATCGTCACCCGCACCGATGGTTCATGGCTGGCTGACGGCAGCGTCACCGTCGAACGCTTGAAAACGATTCTCCAGATCAATGCCGAGCTGCCAGGCGAAGAGGAGAACGCCTTCAACACACTGGGTGGCTTCATCATGTATGTGCTCGGTCGCATTCCGGTGGCAGCGGATCACTTCGAATGGGCCGAATGGCATTTCGAAGTAGTCGATATGGATCGCAATCGAGTGGACAAGGTGCTGGTTGCGCGCAGGCGGTGCGTCAGCGAGGCGACGGTCAATGCCAGCGAATGATTGCTCCGGCTGCTGTCATGAAACAAAATAAGCCGTCGGGTCGTCAACCCCGGCTGCAGCAAAACCAGCTCGTCGCAATCGGCAAGAATCGCAAACGCCGCAGGCACGTCCGTCCTGGTCGGCCTGGTAACATGAAACCGTCAGGCCATAGTCAACACCCAGTTCGTTGCCCCGAGCAATGATCTCGGCCTTGCCAAAATTCAGCAGCGGCGCGTGCATGCGCAGTGTTGCACCTTCGACGGCAGCCTTGGTGGCGAGATTGGCCATGCTTTCGAAAGCTGCAATGTACTCCGGCCGGCAATCGGGGTAACCCGAGTAGTCGACCGCGTTGACGCCGATGAAAATATCGCGGCTACCCAGCACCTCGGCCCAGGCCAGGGCCAGCGAAAGCATGACGGTGTTGCGTGCCGGTACGTAAGTGACAGGAATTCCCGGCTGCAGGCCAGCGACGGGAACAGCGATGCTGGCGTCGGTCAGCGCCGACCCCCCGAAGTCTTCCAGCCGAAGGCGCAATACCCGATGCTCACAAGCCCCGAGTGCGCCGGCAACCGCCGCTGCCGCCCGCAGCTCGACACGATGACGCTGACCATAGTCAACCGACAGGCAATAGCACGCGAAACCGCTCGCACGGGCGATCGCCAGCGTGGTCGCCGAATCGAGTCCGCCAGAGAGGAGAACGACTGCCCGCTTGCCGGGAACTGGGAGTGGTCTGTTCATGGCCTGGTCAATACGACGCAGGTCCAGGTCTACCCGGCAAGCAGCACCGCCAGCTCCCGCTGCAGCAGGTCGGCATTGCCAAGGTTGAGTTCGACCAGGCGACGCAGGTGGGTAACGCTATCGATGTCGATGATCTGGCACACCAAGCCGGCCTGTCTGCCTTCGAGATGAGCGACGGTGGTCTGCATGCGAATCCGATTGCCCATTTCATCGAGGGGCAGGTCCAGGTCGGCAGCCTCTCCCATCGCCAGATCGGCCGCATCCGGCAGATGCAGCAGCGCGCCCTTCAAGGAAAGGTCCAGCACCTGCACCTCAAACGCCCGCTTGCCCAGCAGCAGTTGCGCGGGTGATGCAAAGGAGATTCGGGAATACTGGCGGCGTTCTTCGCTCACGGCACGGGCCTCTCTCAAGTTACCTGCCTCGCATCTTACCCCAAAGCACTTTGTGGAGTTGCAACTGAAAACGCACCGGTAGCCGATCGGTGAGTATCCAGTCCGCCAGCGTCGTCGCCGCGAGTTCCCCTTCGACAGGTGAAAGGAGGACCGGACAGAGCGCAGCAAGCTGGCGGTCGACGATCAACTGGCGTGCCCACTCGTAATCGGCACGGTCCTTGAGAACCAGCTTGAGTTCGTCGTTGGCGGTCAGCAGCGCCAGGTTCTGCCAGCGATTGCGGTGACATTCCCCGGAACCCGGCGCCTTGAGATCAACGATTCGTGAAACCCGTCGATCGACGCCACCGATGTCGAGCGCACCGGACGTTTCCAGCGACACCGTATGGCCGGCATCGCTCAACTCGCTCAACAGCGGCAGACACGCTGGCTGTGCGAGCGGCTCACCGCCGGTCACGCAAACGTGGGGTACCGCGTGATGCGCCACCTCGGCAAGAATTTCCGGCAGGGACATGGTCTGGCCACCGCTGAAGGCGTAGGGAGTATCGCACCAGACACAACGTAACGGGCAACCGGTCAGGCGGATAAAAACCGACGGCAACCCAACACGCGAACTTTCACCTTGCAGGGACAGAAAGATTTCGCTGATCTTCAGCGCAAACGGTCGGGCAGAGGCCTTCACCAGCCTACTTCTTCAGGCGTTGCCTGGCGGTAGTGGCGGCGGTGCTGTCTGGATACTTGGCGACCAGCGTGTCGAGCGTCATCTTTGCAGCCTTGGCGTCGGCAAGTTCCTGCTGGCAGGTCGCCACGTTGAGCAGCGCGTCCGGCGCCTTGGGATGAGCAGGCCATTTACTGGCCACTAGCCGGTGCGCATCAATCGCCTTCTTGCAGTCACGCAGCGAGTAATGGGCATTGCCAAGCCAGTACTGGGCGCTAGGGGTCAGCGTACTGTCCGGATGTGCCTTGGCAAAAGATTCGAAGGCGGCGGCGGCTTCCTTGACCTTGTTGGCCCGAAACAGGTTGAGAGCCGCCTCGTATTCGCGCGTCTCGGCAGCCGGATCGCTGACTGCTTTTCTGGGGGGGTCAACCGGCGGCTTGCCATCGTCCGCAGATCTTGCCTCGGCACTTTGTGCGACCTGTGGTTCGAGCTTGCGCAGGCGACCGTCGAGGTCGACGTAGAAGTCCTGTTGCCGCTTTCTGGCCGAATCGAGTTCATAGGTCAGCGTCTCGACCTGGCCACGCAGACGCGAGTTCTCTTCGCGCAAGGCCTGGATCTGATTGGCCAGCTCGATCTGTCCCTTGGCGAAAGTATCGAGGCGCTCGTTGGTCTTGATCGAGATGTCCTTGATCTGACGACGTGCTTCTTCATCATCGAAGAGCCCGGCATGCGCATAGCGCGCTCCGAATACGCATGGCACGCCAAACAACAGGGTCAGCATCAGAACGTGGGTTCGACCGGAGCATCGCCGCATCGACATTCCCGACATGCTAGAACTCGCCGTTGTAGAGCATGTCGCCGCGCCGGTTCTCGGCCCAGGCACTCTCGTGATGACCCTCGTTCTTCGGCTTCTCTTCGCCCAGGCTGACCGATTCGAGTTGCTCCTCGCGGGCGCCGAGCAAGGCCATCATCTTCCTGATCGCGTCGGCGCGTTTCTGACCTAGCGCCAAGTTGTACTCGCGACTGCCTCGCTCGTCGGTATTTCCCTGGATCAGCATCTTGAACTGGCGGTTTTCGGTCAGAAACTTGGCGTGTGCGGTCACCAGATCCTTGTACTCGGTCTTGACTTCGTAGCTGTCGTAGTCAAAGTACACGCTACGCTTCGACAGAATGCTCTTCGGATCGGTGAGGACCGCCGGCAAGCCACGGCTATCGACACCGCCGGTCGTCACCGTTGTCACGCCTGGTCCGCCTCCGCGTGTCTCGACGGGCGCCCCGGCAGCCTGCTCACCACTCTCGGGAGTCGAACTGCAGGCGGCTATCAGGAGGGCCAGAACGGCCGGGATGACGATTGGTTTCATGGGGTTACTCCTGCACAAGAGGCTAAAGTGAAAATCGTGATTCATTTGTTGAAGGGACCCCACGCCGGTTCGCGAACATCACCCGCCGTAATGGAAAGACGTTGCTTGATACGGCCATCGATCGAAACTGCCGAGAGCACTCCGCGACCGCCCATCTCGGTGGCAATCAGGATCATCCGGCCGTTCGGGGAAAAAGTCGGTGATTCATCCTTGTGCGAGTCGGTCAGGATCTGCACCTGCCGGCTGGCAAGGTCCATCACCGAAAGACGGAACCCCCCCTCACGCCGACTGATGAACGCCATCGACTTGCCGTCAGGGGAAAGACGCGGCGTCACATTGTAACTGCCTTCGAAGCTCACTCTCTGGGCTTCGCCACCGCCGACACCAATCCGGTAAATCTGCGGGCTGCCACCACGATCCGAGGTGAAATAGACAAATTGCCCGTCAGGCGAGAAATTGGGCTCGGTATCGATCGCGTTGCTGTTCGTCAGACGCTGTGCACCAGAGCCATCGGCGTTGACGGTAAAGATCTGCGAGCCGCCGTCCTTGCTCAGCACCACCGCCAGCTTGCGGCCATCAGGCGACCACGCCGGCGCCGAGTTGGAACCCTTGAAGTTGGCGACGACGACCCGCTTGCCTGAAGCCAGCGAATGAACGTAGACCACCGGCTTCTTGTTTTCAAAGGAAACATAGGCCAGACGGCCCCCGTCTGGCGACCAGGAAGGCGAGATGATCGGTTCCTTGGAGATCAGCGCCACTTGCGCATTCTGGCCATCCGCATCGGCGATATGCAGCTCGTAGCGTACGGCGCTGACCCTGAGCACATAAGCGACACGCGTGGAGAAAACGCCAGGCTCTCCGGTCAGTTTTTCGTAGATCATGTCGGCGATGCGATGACCGGCAGCACGCAGCATGGCCTTTGAGGTCACAAAAGCGGAGCCGCCGAGAACGGCCTGCTTGTTGACGTCGTAAAGGCGGAACCGTGCTTCCTGTCGGCCATCGTCACTGCTGCCGATACTGCCGGCAGCCAATGCGTCGGCACCACGGCTTTTCCATTCCGGGTAAGCCGGGTTGGACGTCTCGGTCATGGCCACCCCCCCGGTGTCAATCATCTTGAACACGCCGCTCCGTTCGAGGTCGCCACGCACCACCGAAGTCACCACTCGCGAGGCGTTCGCCTCGCCGCCAAAATCGGCGATGGCCACCGGGATACGGTTGGCGCCGGCACCCGTGATCTCGATGGTCAGTTGGGCGTGTGCAGGAGGCTGCAGAAAGGCCAGTGCGCTGACGGCAAGCAGGCCCATCCGGTGCAGTTTGAGTCCGATTCCAGACATAGTACAGTCCAATACAGAATGCGCGATTATATCGCCTCTGAATGCTCTTGATTTGTAACCAAACGTGATCTCGGCAATTCTCATTTTGGCTGAATGCCCGGTGCTATGCCGGAATGGGTGGAGAACGTCACCGTTGAGCCCCCGGTGTGGTTTTTGATCGCTGACGTGGAGACCACCCTTTGAGAACTGCTGGCCGTGGCCATCACGGCCCCAGAAGCGATCCATGTAAAATACGCCTCCCAGCACGCTCCATCTGCATCGCCAGCCGCGCTACAGGCGTAGAGAGGCATCCACCCAGCGAAAACGACCATGAAACTACACGAGCAATTGAATCTTCTGACGGTAGACGAGCTGAAGCAGAGACGCGACCTGACACCCAGCGGCGACCGCTCGACGCGCAAGGCGGAGATCATCGAGGCGCTCGCCCAGTATCTTCTGGCCGGGGATCTGGGCAGCGTCTGGCAGCGCCTCTCCGCACTGGACATCGACGCCATCGCCGAGGCGGTCCACCACTGGGGAGGGCGCTTCGACCCGGTGCGCTTCCGGCTCAGGTACGGCAAGATCCCCGAGTACTTCGTGCGGCGCAGCTATATTTCCTGGGGCAGGCCAAAGGTCGAACAACCCAGCGTCCTCAAGCTCTTCTTCTACCATGGCGAGATCCCCGAGGACCTGCTGCCGCGTCTGGCCGGGCTGGCGCCGCGGCCGGCCGAGCTGGCGATCACCACCCTGAGCGACGATGAGCTACCGACCACCGTTGCGTCGCATGCGGCGGCCGGCGCATCCGAGCCG
>DIME01000129.1:486-22917 GCA_002425405.1 Candidatus Accumulibacter vicinus | reverse complement strand
CGAATGGATCGCCTGCATCGCGAGATATTTTTTTAACCTGGTGACAGGAGCCGGCTAATGGGCGACCCCATGCTTCGTCGCCTCGACATGCATTGAGCGGTTCCACTGATCCATGAAGTTGAGCTTGAAGAACTGGTCGTTCCAGTGGCCGATCTTGCCCGGCAGCGTCACGCCGTTCTGCATCTGCGCCATGACGTTGGCGATGATGCGCGACGGTGCCGTACCGATCTGGTTGGCCAGCTCCTCCCACTTGTCCGGGGTGTAGGCGGCGTCGAACTTGTCGAAGGACCTGGGCATTTCGCGGATGCCGCGCCAGAGCGTGTCAAGCGTGCCACTCATGCTTCCCTTGCGCAGCGCAAGCTGCATCGGTTCGAGCATCTGCGAGAAGACCGCTTTAGGCAGCAGGCGCACGTTGTTGATGAACAACAACGATCCCATGAACTTGCGCAGCCCCGGCGACAGCTTGTCTGAAGCAAGCGTGCCCTCATAGGCGGCGATCGCGTCTTCCATCAGTTGCTGTCCAGCGCTATCCGTTTTGGCGTTGCCGGCCTCCAGCAAGCTCGTCAAGTCGCTGATGCGGTAAGTCTTGCCGTCGCTGCCGACACGCTCGCGTGTACGCTCGGCGAGATGCACCGCCTGCTGAATGTAGCGCATCGCGCTCTGCGCGAAGTCGCGCTCTGACCACTTCTCCTGCAGGTCAGGGCGGCTCGGGAAGAGGTCACGGTCTTTGTTGTAGTAGAAGCCCCGGTCAGCAATCTGGTTCGCCAGCGTACGCGCCTCACCAGCCTTGCCCTTGAAACCGCCGTGGTTCACCAGGTCCGTAATGAACGCCTCGATGTCCTTGCCGATTGCGTCCGCGTTGAGCGTAGCCAAGCGCCTGTAGAAGCGCTCCACCTGATGCGGCTCAACGCCGGCATCTCGCATGTACCCTTCAACCTTGCCCTGGAATTCGACGAACTTCTCGAGGCGGAACTTCTGCATTTGATCTTCAGACATCCCTTTGATCTGTTCGCCGAGTTCGTTGTCGAAAGCGTACTCCATGCGTCGCTTGTCATTGATGTACCCCCCTTTGCCTTCGGCACCGACAAAAAGCTCCATCACCGTGTCGTACTCAGGGAACAGCGAACCACAACGCTCGGGCGAAACGGTCAACGTCGGCCTGGGGGGCGAGGCTCATCTGAGTGGCGCAGATGCCTTTGAGCGAGCCAAAGGTGCCATGGAGATGAAAGATGCTGCTCTGCGCGCACGCAGGTTGAAAGAGGTCCACGCCCACAACTCGCGCTTGCTGTCGCTGACCGTGCTCAACTCGTCGCCGAGATTGGCCGGCTGCTGGGCGGCTGGCTGAAGCAGACGGCGAAATAGGGCGGGGCGCCTCGGGGCCGAAACCTGGGAGGCGCCCCTGTTCACTATGCGCCCGACGGCCGGATGGCCGTGCGGACGGGACTCGCCTGAGCCATCCACAGATCCTTCGCCTCGGCCGCGCAACCGTGGTCGCACGACATTTCCGGAACGCCCTGCGGCGCCTCGCCCGCCCCGATGTGTTGGGCAGCGGACGCAAAGGACTGCTCGATGTGGGAGACACCCCACACCCGAAAGCCGACATTGTTGTTGCGGTTGCCGGGGTGGTTGTGGTTGCGGTAGGCACAACGCGCGTGGTCACGGTTGTTGTTCCACGAGCCGCCGCGCAGCACGCGCGGGCCATCGCCATCCTCCGGATTTTCACGGCCGTCTTCGGCGTGATAGGGATAGGGTCGGTAGAGGCTGCCGGTCCATTCCCACACATTGCCGCTCATGTCCGCAATCCCTTGCGGGGTGTCCCCACCGGGAAAAACGCCCACCGGCGTCGTGCCGCGCACGTGGCTTTCGAAGCTGTTGCAACGGCCGGGGTCGAAATCGCCTTCCCAGGCGTAGCGCCGGCCCGCCCGGCCACGCGCTGCCGCCTCCCACTCGACCTCGCTCGGGAGCCGATAGTCCTGCCCGGTCTGCGCCGAGAGCCAGGCACAGTAGGCGCGTGCCTCGTGCCAGCAGACGCCGACCACCGGATGGGACGGGTGCTGGTACGCAGGATCGTGCCACCACCGCGGTTGCGTCTGCACCTCTGAAGAAAACGAGCGGTTGAGCAGCGCCTCGAAGTCGCCGTCGGACATCTCGAAGTACCATTGCTTGTAGTTCCGGGCATCCGTTGAAGTGATCTGGCCGGCCGCAAGCCACTCGCCAATCCGTGCCGGGTGATCGCGCACGGTCTGCCGGAAGTCGCGTTCCTCCTGCTTCGGACCGTCGGCGATTCCCTCGCCGCGCTGCCAGCGCCTCGCGGCCTCGGTGCGCCACCAGCGCTCGTCCCGGTAGCCGCCGGCGTCCATGAACAGCCGCCACTCGGCGTTGGTGACCGGGAAGCGGCCGATCGCGAAGGCTTCGACACGCAGGTCGTGCGCCGGCGCTTCGTCGGCGTACAGCCCCTCGTCGCTGCCGATGCGATACGTCGCGGCCTCGATGGCCACCAGCGGCGGGCGCAGATAGTCGCCGTCGGGCCCGCGGCAGCGCTTGAAGCGCGGGTCGCCGAGATCGCCGAGGGCGCGCGCGGCGGCGATGCGCGCGCGCAGCGGCGATGCGCGCGCGCAGGTCGGCTTCTGGATCGCGGCTGCGCGCCAGCAGGCGGGCCTGGAGCAGTTCGACTGTATCGGGCTTTGCGCGATTCGTCGCGCGCAGGGCGGCCGCGCAACGCGCCGCGAGTTCCAGGTTGGCTTCGGCAAGACCGCGCGCGAAGGCATCGGGATCGGCCGCCATGCTCGCTGCCAGCACGGTGGTTTCCTCCCATCCCGTCGGGTCGGGAGGAGGCAACGGCTCGAAGTCCTGCAAGGTCGCGAGCTTGTCGGCGAGCGAGGGTCGGATGCGATCGGCGCGCCATTCGCTGCGCGCCAGTTCGGTGGCCGGCGCCGGCTCGGCGGCGAGTTGCCTGGCGGCGAAGTACTCCTGCAGCAGTTGGTGGAAGAAACGTACCTGATCGGTCCTGCGATCCTC
Source organism: Candidatus Accumulibacter vicinus (assembly GCA_002425405.1). GTDB lineage: Bacteria > Pseudomonadota > Gammaproteobacteria > Burkholderiales > Rhodocyclaceae > Accumulibacter > Accumulibacter vicinus. The sequence continues at coordinate 19,899 of DIME01000129.1, read as the reverse complement.
GTCGAGCACCGCCAGTTGGCTGGCCGCTTTCAGCAGCGCTTCGGCGCGTGCATGCTGCAAGTACGCCAGTGCTTCGTCGAGGGTCACCATCACCTGCTTGCCGTCGCTGCCGCCGAAACGCTCCTGCATGGCGTAGGCGAGCGCCTGCAGGCTTCGGATCAGCGGCCCGCGCCGCGGCAGATCGTGGGCGTCGGACCACGTGCGGCCGGCGATGCGCTCGCGATCGCGGGCGTGCAGCACGCCGTCGCGCATGAACAGCGGGTTTCGGCCGGCGATCTCGCGCTCCAGCGCGCGCCGGACAAAACCCGTGAACAGGGCGGCGCGCTCGCTGGCGACGCGCGGGTCGTAGGCAAGCTGGTCGCTGAGCAGCTTGAGGAAGTAGGGCGTGCTGTAGAGATCGAGCAGGCGCTGATTGCCCTGAATCTCGGCCCAGGCGGAGTCGGCATGATCGGCGGCGTAAAGGCGCAGGAACTCCTCGATCTGTGGCGGGGTCATCGGTTGCACGCGCACCTGCCGCACATCGACATCGTCCTTGACGCTCAGGGTTTCGCTGTAGTCGAGGCTGCGACACGAAAACACGGCGCGGTTGCCGGGCGGGAAGTCGTCGCGCAGGAAGCGGCGCCAGTGTTCGACGCGCTCGCGAAAGTCGTCCGCGTCGCGGTGCGGCATTTCGTTGAGCGCATCGAGCAGCAACAGGACGCGGCGTTCGGCCAGCAGCGCTTCCAGCTCGGGCAGGCCCGGCGCCTGCCGCTGCCACTGCGCTTCGAGCCAGTCGAGCGGGCGCGGCGAGTCCCGTGTCGGCTCCCGGTCGAGTGGATACGCGCCGAGCGATACGAAGAGCGAAACCTTTTCGCTTCCCTCCGCAAGACACTGGCGGGTTTGATCAAGCTGCAAGCGGCGGAGCAGGGTGGACTTGCCGCAACCGGGGGCGCCGAGGAGCACCATCGCCCGCTCGGGAATGTCAGCGAGGACATCGCGCAGGTCGGTGTAGTCCTTCTCCCGTTCGTGAAACTGCAAGGCGTGCTCGCTGCGCACCATGTCCAGCAGCCGCAGACGGACGAAACGGGTGTCGACCTGGTGGCGTTCCGAAAGCTCGCGCAGCAGCGACTGGCGATAGTTGACCAGCGCCAAGCGAGGGGATTGGGTTCGATCGGCGGCGCCTCTGGAGGGCATGCCGGTCTGCATCGCGAGCGCAGTGATCACGCTTCTCAGGTCATCGTCGACATGGGTCTGGCGAATCGGCCAATGCTGTGCGGCAAGCAGGGGCCTGATGTCGTCAGGGAGTGCCTTCGCAGGGGGTGGCTGCGCGGCATCGATCAGGAGCGGAAAGATCGGGATTCCTCGCTGGATCGCGGTCCTGATCTCGCGGCGTACCCAATCGTCTTCCTGTCCGAGACGCTTGTCCCCCGTTTCTTCGTCCTGGATCATGTGCCAGTCCTTCCCCAGCACGACGACCAGCGCCGCCGCCTGCCCGATCTCGACCCGGAGCTTCTCGGCGAAGTCGGCGCCCGGGGGAATGCCCTTGACGTCCAGGAAGATCCGCTCGGCTCCGAACGCCATCGCGAGCCTCGTCGCGATCGCATCGGCGTCCCAGCCGCCCTCCAGCTTGCGACGGTAATTGACGAAGATCTTGCCGGTCATGGCCTGCCTCCGCGGACCTGGTGATGGCGAGAATCATGGCAGGCGGCGATCAACTGACCACGCCATGGGCCGTGGCAGCGCGCTGCGGGGGGAGTGCTCGTCGTGGAATGCCGGCGTCAGCCAGGTGTCACGACCTTCCTCGGCCATGTGGGGCGTGCGGAAATGCGCGGTGCGCTTGACAGGATATTACCGCAATCGGCGGCGAGTCGGCGACGCCCGGTTGTTCGCCAGGCTTTGCGTAGCCATGCCTGCCGACGAGGTGGCCGCGCAGGCAAAGTTCCGCGCCGCCATGGGAGAAGGGTGCTGCGCTTGCGCGAGTCTCCCCGCGACCAGGCGGCCGGCCTCGCGGCCCGGAAGGGGGGCGGCGCGAACTCGACGCGCCGGGCGGTGGCCGTGCCGCTGCCGGTGGCGAAGGCCGGCGCTCGCCGCCGGTGAACGTCGCGGCCCGCTTCCTGGCTTTGAGGACGCCGGCGGCCTTACTGCTGCTTGGCGCCTTCGCTCAGGCGACGTCCCAGCGAAACGGCGTAAGGCGCTGCACGTGCCTCGAGCAGCGGGTCGGCCGAAGGCAGCACACCCCTGGGCATGACCATGGGGTTGTAGGTGGTGTTCAGGCAAGTGCCGCCGGCGTCTGGCGACACCGAAGTGACCTTCAGCGTGCCCAGCGTGACTTTCTTGCGGCCCTCGGGCAGCGGTACCGTGGCGTTGTCGATCCGGTCACCCGGCTGTGCCAACTCGAGATTGAAGTGGAATGCCACCTTGCCGTCCTTGACGCGCTGGCGCAGGTCATCGAAGAGGAAGTTCGGGCCCTTGGCCCTGGCTTCCTCGTCGGTCAGTCCCTGAACGCCGCCGACGGGCTCGAAGACCCACTTGCCATATTGTTTCACCCCGCCGGCATTGACGAAGCCATAGCCATGGACGCCCCAGTAGTTGACGCTGCCGAAGCTTGCCGGAACGGGCTGCGACGCGAAGTGTTTGCCCTGCAGAAGCACTTCCGGGTTGGCGTCGTTGAAGGCCTTGACCCTGGCCGGATCGGCCTGCCTGGTGGCGGGGTCGGGCTGTCGCGACGCCACCAGCGCGAAGAACTGCTGCGGCGACGAGGCAGTAAACACTGGTGCCGAGATGTTGCCCATCTGCCATTGCTCGCCGTCGGGCAGGTCGAACTGGAGCGCCAGGTTGCGCTGGGTCCTGGTGTTGTCGGCGGCCTTCGGGTTGGCCCCGCCGACCGAGAATCGCACCTGCACCGGGATCGGCTTGCCGCTGAAGGCCGAGGCGGTGGACAGGGCGCGGGCATCGGCCGTGCCGACGAATTCGCCCAGCGCACAGATCCCCTTCGCACCCGAGCGCCGATAGCCTTCGTATTTGCCGAAGGTGGCTTCGAACTGGTCGATGAAGGCCGACGGATCAACTTGTTGGGCAGCAGGCGATTGTGCAACAGCGCTCATCGACAAGATGGAGGCGCCGGCGGCCAGGGCGGAAAGAATCAAGACTTTCATGAATAGGGTCTCCAGTGTGGTCATCAAGATGGGGAACGCGCCGAAAGCCGGGACATGGCGATTCAGCGATCGTGGCGGTTAGTCTCTCGACGCCTCAAGACCTTACAAGTTGCGCAGAATGTCGCCGCGCGACACCACGCCGAGCAGTCAGTCATGACCGTTTCCCTTGCGGGAAGTGCGCCGTGGCGCCCGCCTGAATCGAGCGGCTCATGTCCATGCCCAGATGCGTGACGGTTGACCGCCATGCACGGTCAAGTCCTCGGCGAAGCGTTTCAGGTCGGATCTGCGCGCTGGTCCGTCGGCTGAGCGATCAGCTCGCGCAGGATGCCGGCGACAGCCCAGACCATCAGGGCAATGCCGCCGACGACGGAAAGCACTGCGCCTGGCGTGCTGGCCGGAAAATCGGGAATGAACAGCGTCTGACCCCGGGCAAGCCACATCGCGCCACTCGCCAGAACCAGCATGCCCGCAACGTCGAGCAGCGCATAGCACAGGACTTTCGGCGTAACTCGCATGCGTAAGGGTTTGGGCATTCGGCGATGTTACCTGGATCGCCCGCAGAGGTCACGCGCTGCCGCCGCGCAGCGCTTCCAGTGGTGCGCTCTGCAGCAATCTGGTGGCGGCAAACCAGCCGGCGGTGCTGACCAGCAAGGCGCCAGCGCAGATCGCTGCCGGTAACAGCCATAGATCGACCGCCACCTCGAAGCGAAACACCTGGCGCGCCAGAAACTGGCCGACAGCGATCGCTCCGAGCGCGGCAATCAGCCCGGAAAGCCCGCCAATCGCGGCGAACTCGGCCAGCAAGGCCCGCCTGAGCTGTTCCCGGCGCGCTCCGAGGGCGCGCATCACCGCCAGCTCGTAGCGCCGCTCTTCCGCCGCCGAGGCCAGCGCCGCGTAGAGAACGATGACTCCGGCAGCCAGCGTGAACAGAAATACGAACTGCACCGCCTGTGCCACCTGATCCATGATCGATTGCAACTGGCGCAGGATCGCGGCAACGTCGATGACCGTGAGGTTGGGAAATTCGCGAATCAGTCGATTGACGAACTCCGCCTTCTCCGGGGGAAAATATACACTGGTGATCCAGCTTGCCGGGTAGCCTTGCAGGACCGATGGCGGCGTCAGGACAAAGAAATTGACGCGCATGGTGTCCCAGTTGACCTTGCGCAATCCAACCACCGTCATGCCGACCTTCTCGCCGGCAACGACGAAATCGATGCGATCGCCGACGGACAGTCCGAGTGTTTTCGCCAGCCCATCCTCGACCGATGCGGCCGCCTCGCCCCCCCGGCCAGCGACTTCGGCGGGAGAAAACCAGCGCCCGCCACTGAGTCGGTTGCCTTCCGGCAGATCGGCGCGCATCGACAGATTGAACTCACGGTCGACCAGGCGCTGTGCGCGATCGTCCGTGTAACTTGCGGCACTGACTTCGACGCCGTTGATGTGCGTCAATCGCCCGCGCACCATCGGCGCCAGCTCGGCCGCCAGGCCCTGCGCCCGCAGCAGCGCGTGTACCGGTTTGACCTGGTCGGGCTGGATATTGACGACAAAGCGGTTCGGTGCGTCGGGGGGAACGCTCCGCCGCCAGGCGTCGAGCAACTCGCCGCGCGTCACGGTCAGCAGCAACAGCGCCATCAGGCCGAGTGCCAGCGCGACGATCTGGACGACGCTGGTGGCCGCTCGCCGTTCCAGGCTCGCCAGCCCATAACGCCAGCCGATTCCGCCCGCGCCGGCGGATCGCCCGCCGCCACGCAGCGCGGCCGCCAGTCGGACAGCCAGACGGGCAATCAGCGCAAAGACGATCAGCGCGGCGCTGAAGCCGCCGACCACGTAGGCACCCAGCTCGACTTCGCCGGCCACCCAGAACATCAGGCCAGCCAGCGCCAGGAAGCCGAGCAGATAGCCGCCGAGCAGACCGCTGCGCGGAGGGCCCAGTTCGCGGCGCAGAACCCGCAGCGTCGACACTTTCTTGAGCTGCAGCAGGGGCGGCACGGCAAAACCGAAAAGCAGCAGCAGGCCGACCGCCACCCCCTGCACGGCCGGCAGCAGGCCCGGCGGCGGCAGTGGCGTCGCCAGCAACTGCGCGAGCCAGGCATGCAGGACGAAATGGGCGAGGTAGCCGAGCGCGCAGCCAACGCTCGCCGCGAGTACGCCGAGCACGGCAAACTGGCCCAGGTACAGGCGCAACAGCAAGGATTGTGTCGCGCCCAGACAGCGCATCACGGCGCAGGGGTCGAGATGGCGTTGCCCGTAGCGTCGCGACGCCAGCGCCACCGCCACCGCCGCCAGCACCACCGTCAGCAGCGCCGAAAGACCAAGGAATTTCTGCGCCCGTTCGAGCGCGGTACGGATCTCCGGGCGGCCGTTCTGCGGGTCTTCGATGCGCTGCCCACGCGTCAGGCGTGGCTTGAGGTCGCGCTGAAAACGTTTCACCAGCGACTGCTCGCCAGCCAGCAACAGGCGGTAGCCGACGCGGCTGCCGACCTGCAGCAGGGCGGTGGCCGGCAGATCGTCGAGGTTCATCAACAGGCGCGGCGCGACGCTGAAGAAGTTGATGCCGCGATCCGGTTCCAGCGTCAGGATGGCATCGAGGCGCAAAGCACTTTGCCCGACGACGATCAGGTCGCCGACACGCGCGCCCAGCGCCGAGGCCAGACGCTCGTCGATCCAGATCGTTCCGGCAGCCGGCACGCCACGCGCCGGTGCATCCGGAACATTGAGCGCCGGCGCAATGCGCAGGGTGCCGCGCAGCGGATAAGCGGCACCGACCGCCTTGATCTCGGCAAGCTGCGCACGCAGCCCGTCACGCTCGCCGCGTGTCACCATGCTCGGGAAGGTGCGGGTCTCGACCACCTGCAGGCCGCGCGCGCGTGCCTCGTCGACCAGGGCTCGCGGCCACGGATGATCGGCGGTCAGCAACAGATCGGCGCCGAGCAGTTGGTGAGACTCGCGGTCGAGCGCCTGATGCACGCGGTCGGCAAAAAAACCCACTGCCGTCAGGGCGGCCACGGCAACCGCCAGAGCTGCCGCCAGCAGGCGCAACTCTCCGCTGCGTGCGTCGCGCCGGAACATTCGCCAGGAGAAGGACCACAACTGCAGGAATCGCATGAATTGCCCGTTCGAGAATACCTTGCTGACTTGACCACGGCAGGATGTTCGGAGTACAACCCTTCCCCTGTCTCTCACTCTCTTCGTCCTGTTTCCGACGGTTATGGTAACGCCAAATGACAAGATCCAAGATGCTGTTGCTGGCCGTGATCGCGGCCAGCGTTGCCGGTACAGGATACTGGTATCAGAGCACTCGTCAGAGCAACGCCAGCGCGGTCGTCAGGACTGCTTCGCCGGTGCCGGTGACCGTGGCCAGGGCGACGCTCGGCGATATTCCCATTCTGCTGGAGGTGGTGGGACGCGCTGAAGCGTACGAAAGCGTGACCTTGAAGGCACGGCTGGACGGACAGGTTCTGGCGGTAGACTACAGCGCAGGGCAACCTGTCCGACAGGGCGAGGTTCTGGTCCGGCTCGACCCCGGCGACTTCGAGTCACGGCGGCTGCAGGCGCAGGCCAATCTGGCCCGGAGCGAAGCCCAGCTCGCCAAGGCCAGGGCCGACGTGCAGCGCTATCTGGCCCTGCAGGGACGCGGCTTCGTATCCGAGGAAAAGGTCAACGAACTGCGCACTGGCGAAACCGCAGCCAGCGCGACGGTGAAGGCCGACCAGGCCGCTCTGGAACTGGCCAGGCGCCAACTCGCCTACACCCGCATCCGCGCTCCATTTGCGGGCGTGGTCGGCGCGCGCCTGGTGTTTCCCGGTTCGGCGGTCAAGATGAATGAAACGGTGCTGGCCGTGGTCAATCGCGTGCAGCCGCTCTACGTGACTTTTTCGATCCCCGAGAAGCATCTCCCGCGCGTGCGAGAGGCCATGGCAAGCGGCGACATGCCCGCCAGCGTGACGATTCCCGGTAACCGGGAGCGGCGTTTCGCAGCAACGGTGAGGTTTCTCGACAACACCGTCGATGTCAGCACCGGCACCATCCAGATGAAGGCCCTGCTGGAAAATCGTGAAGAACAACTGATCCCGGGACAATTTCTGCAGGTCAGCCTCTCTCTCGCCACCCTGAGCAACGCCGTGGTCGTTCCCACGGAAGCCGTCCAGCAGGGGCCGGACGGCAACTTCCTGTTTGTCGTCCGGCCGGACAACACCGTGGAACCCAGGAAGATCGAGGTGTCGGCCAGCTACCGTGGCCTCTCGGCGATCGGCCAGGGCGTTGCCAGCGATGAGACGGTCGTCACCGACGGCCAGCTCAGACTGGCCCCCGGATCGCTGGTGCAGGTGAAACCCGCGCAGCCGGCAGCGGCCAGCACCGACCAAACTGCCGCCACGCCAATGCCGGCCGCCCAGCCGGGCGGCAGCGCCAGATGAATCTGCCTGAACTCTGTATTCGCCGCCCGGTCATGACCACGCTGCTGATGGCGGCGTTCCTCATTTTCGGCTTGATCGGCTACCGTGCCCTGCCGGTTTCCGAATTGCCGACGGTCGATTTCCCGACCATTGCCGTGACCGCCAATCTGCCCGGCGCCTCCCCGGAAACCATGGCGGCGGCGGTCGCCACGCCCCTGGAAGGGCAATTCTCGACCATTGCCGGTCTCGATTCGATGACCTCGACGAGCGCCCAGGGATCGACCTCGATCACCCTGCAGTTCTCGCTCGAACGCAACATCGACGCGGCCGCGCAGGATGTGCAATCGGCGATCTCCGCCGCCTTGCGCAAGTTGCCGCCGAACATGCCGGCGCCACCGTCGTTGCGCAAGGTCAACCCGGCCGACTCACCGGTCTTTTACATCGCCATGTTGTCACCGACGCTGCCGCTGTCGCTGGTGAACGAATACGCGGAAACCCAGCTCGCGCAGCGTTTGTCGACGATTCCCGGGGTCGCTCAGGTGCTGATTTTCGGGTCGCAGAAATTCGCCGTGCGCGTGCAGGCCAACCCCGACCAGCTCGCCAGCCGGGGAATCGGCCTCGACGAACTGCAACAGGCGCTGGTTCAGAACAACGTCAACCAGCCGATCGGCCAGCTTGATGGCAGCCGCCAGACCTTTGCCATCAAGGATGGCGGACAGCTTGCCAGCGCCGCGGCCTACCGCCCACTGATCGTTGCCTGGCGAAATGGCGCGCCGGTGCGGCTCGACGAAGTCGCCACCCCGATCGACAGCGTCGAGAACAACAAGATCGCCAGCTGGAACGTCGACAAGCGTGCCATCGTCCTGGCGGTTCAGCGCCAGCCCGGCGCCAATACCATCGAGACGGTCGATGCCATCAAGCGTATCTTGCCGTCGTTCCAGTCCAAGCTGCCGGCAGCGATCGAAATGAGAGTGCTTTTCGACCGCAGCGTCTCGATCCGCGATGCGATCGACGACGTCCAGTTCACGCTGATCCTGGCCGGCTTCCTGGTGATCCTGGTGATCCTGCTGTTCCTGAGGAATCTCTCGGCGACACTGATTCCGGCGCTGGCGCTGCCGATTTCGGTGGTCGGGACCTTCGGGGCGATGGCCGTCCTCGGTTACAGCCTCGACAATCTTTCGCTGCTGGCGCTGACTCTGAGTGTCGGCTTCGTCGTCGATGATGCGATCGTGATGCTGGAGAATATCGTCCGCCATGTCGAACAGGGCAAAACACCGTTCGAGGCGGCGATCCAGGGCGCCCGCGAGATCGGTTTCACGATCCTTTCGATGACCCTCTCGCTGATTGCCGTTTTCATTCCGGTGCTCTTCATGAGCGGCATCGTCGGCCGTCTGCTGCACGAATTCGCGGTCACCATCTGCGTCGCCATCCTGGTCTCCGGTTTCGTGTCGCTGACCCTGACCCCGATGCTCTGCAGTCGCTACATCCAGCACGCCGAGCCTGATACGCATGGCCGTCTGTTCCAGATCTTCGAGCGTTTTTTTGTTGCCCTGCTCGCGGGCTACGAGCGGACCCTCAAGCTGGCGATGGCGCACCCACGCAGCGTGCTGGCGGTTTTCTTTGCCACCCTGCTGCTCACCGGCCATCTGTTCACCGTGGTGCCCAAGGACTTCCTGCCGAGCGGTGACTCGGGTCAGATCGTTGCCTTCACCGAAGGCGCACAGGACGTGTCCTTCGCCTCGATGGTGAAACATCAGCGCGCGCTCGCCGAAATCGTCGCGCAGGAACCCGACATCCGCTCGTTCATGTCGGCGGTGGGTGCCGGCGGCATCCGCCCGACGGCCAATACCGGCACCATTTTCATGATCCTCAAACCCCGCTCGGAACGTCGCTCGTCTCCCGATCAAATCATTCAGCGCCTGCGACCCAAACTGGCGGAAGTGCCGGGAATCAAGGTGTACATGCAGAATCCGCCAGTCATCCGCATCGGCGGCCAGCTCACCGCCGCGCAGTATCAGTACACCCTGCAGGACACCGACCTCGGCGAGCTGTACCAATGGACCGCCACCTTGACCGAACGTCTCCGCCAGTTGCCCGGATTCGTCGATGTCACCAACAACCTCAACCACCTCAGCCCGGTGCTGGCGCTGGACATCGACCGCGACAAGCTGGCGACGCTCGGTCTCAGTTATGGGCAGGTGGAAGATGCCTTGCAGAGCGCATTCAGCGCGCGACAGGTGTCAACCATCTACGGCGCGACCAATCAGTACCAGGTGATTCTCGAAGTCGCCCCGGAATACCAGGCCAATCCGGAAGCGCTGTCACGCCTCCATGTGCGCAGCAGCAACGGCAAACTCATCCCGCTGGACACCGTGGCGCGCTTCAGTCGCAAGACGCAGGCGCTGACCGTCAACCATCAGGGGCAGTTGCCGTCGGTCACTTTGTCGTTCAACCTGTTGCCGGGGGTATCGCTGGGTGAAGCGGTGGACCGGATCAAGGGGCTCGAACAGCAACTGCGCATCCCGGTCTCGCTGAACACCAGCCTGCAAGGCACCGCACAGGCCTTCCAGTCGTCACAGCAGGGACTCGGCATCCTGCTGCTGGTGGCGATTCTGGTGGTGTACCTGGTGCTCGGCATCCTCTACGAAAGTTTCATCCACCCCCTGACGATTCTTTCGGGGCTGCCCTCGGCGGGCCTCGGCGCGCTGTTGACGCTGCTGCTCTTTGGCGTCGATCTCAGTCTCTACGCCTTCGTCGGCGTCATCATGCTGATCGGCATCGTCAAGAAGAACGCCATCATGATGATCGACTTTGCGCTGGCGCAGCAGCGGCAGGCGGGAATGGCCGCGCGCGACGCGATCTTCGAGGCCTGCCTGATCCGCTTCCGGCCGATCATGATGACCACCATGGCGGCGCTGGTCGGAACCCTGCCGATCGCGCTCGGCCTCGGTGCGGGCGCCGAAGTCCGGCGACCGCTCGGTCTGGCGGTGGTCGGTGGCCTGCTGCTCTCGCAATTCCTGACGCTCTACCTGACGCCGGTGATCTACCTCTATCTCGATCGATTTTCGCGAGAGGATGCGCATGCGCAAGCCTCCGCCTGATACCGGATGATGCGCGCGAGATTCCCCCGGCGCTGGACAACCGAAAACCGGGTTCGGGCACTTGAGGTCGATTCCTGTTCGTGAGTCGCGGATGCCAATCGCTCATTCAGGAACTTACTCTTCGAGCAGACTGCGGAGCATCCAGGCGGTCTTTTCATGCACTTCCAGACGCTGGGTGAGCAGATCGGCGGTGGGCTGGTCGTTCGCGGCGTTCACCACCGGGAACAACTCGCGCGCGGTGCGTGCCGTGGCTTCCTGGGCGTTCACCAGGTGCCGGATCATCTCCGTGGCCTTGGGCGTCCCTTCCACCTCGCTGATCGAGCTCATCCTGCTGAACTCCTTGTAGGTGCCAGGAGCCGGGTGGCCGAGTGCGCGAATCCGCTCGGCGATGACGTCGAGCGCGTTCCACTGTTCCGTGTACTGGCCCATGAACATCAGGTGCAAGGTATTGAACATGGGTCCCGTAACGTTCCAGTGGAAGTTGTGCGTCATCAGGTACAGCGTGTAACTGTCGGCCAGCAGGGCGGACAGGCCATGGGCAATCTTTTCGCGCTCGCTGGCGCTGATGCCGATATTGATCGAAGGGGTTTTGGTTTTCTTGGCGTTCATCGTCGTTTCTCCTGGGTTGAAAGCGTTGGGGTGGGGAGAAGTTCGACCTCTTCCCGTGCGGAGGGTCTTTCTTCTCGATGCCCGTGAGCAGCGTCGTTCAGTGATTTTCGGGAAGCCGAGGCTGGTTGCCCGGGAACCCGATGAAGACATTCTATGAAGAACTGTTCCGTTGGTTAAATTGATTGTAAATATGGATTGGATAGTTATTTGCTATCTGGTACACCAAACTGGCCGACAGTGGTCGCCGCCAGGAAATCCAGGCCCTGCTGGCCAGGCTCAGGAAGGAAGGCCGGTCAGTGCGGATTCTGCCGGTCGAAAAGGACGCTCTGCTCGGAGGACGCCTCCGTGCCGGTGCAAAGCTCGCAGAACACGCTTCCCCGACATCATGGACCGATGGCAGAATCTCGCGCCGACGCTCATGATGCGGTGCTACACTGGATAAGCGAGCACTGCGCGTCAACTGCAGCCGTCTCAGGGGGCTGGCAGGGACTGAGGAGATGACCATCAAAGAGACCCGGGATCTTTCATCGGAGGTGTGGAGAATGAAAACGTTTCTTTCTTGCTGCTGCATGAGTCTCATCGTCGGAACGGTTGGACCTGTTCACGCGCGCGGCGTTTCGGAGGCGTCGGCGGTGAGCGTGCTGTTGACCGGTTCGGTGGTCGTCATGGCTTCAGCCCTGCCGCTCATGGCGATGCAGTCTCTGATGGACGCGGCAGTTGCCAGCGTCAAACCAGCCGGCAACGGGATGACCGATGTCGAGGTTCGACAACGGAGTACGCAGAAGGCGTGTACGATTCGTGTCCCCGATCAGGCGATCGAAGGCAAGGGAATCAAGCCCGGGCAGAAGGCCGCATTGGTGGCTGATCCCAATGGGCACATACTGCAGATCGAAGGGCAACAGATCGCGTACATTCCTGCCAGGGGCAGCGACGCTCTGCTGCACAGCAAAGCGCTGAAATGACCGTGCTGCCGGTTGCAACGCTGCGACTTGTCGCCGGCGTCATGCTTCTGGCGTGGGCGCTGCACGGACACGCGGGTACGGCCTGCGCGGCAAATGCCGCCGGTGCCGGCACGATATCGCAGGGGCTCGCCTTGGCGCAGAAGGTGGTCGCCCTGCTCGATGGTACCGGTGCGCGCGTCGCACTGGTCGCGCGGGTCGGACAGGATCTCTCCAGGTACAAGCTGCGTTATTCGCATTTCGCTTTTGCCGTGCGCGACCATGCCGGGGGCCAGTGGTCGGTCGTGCATAGTCTCAACCATTGCGGCACCGCCAAGGCCGGGCTTTACGTGCAGGGAATGGGCAACTTCTTTGCGGACGACGTGTTTGCCTACGAAGCCGCCATCCTGCTCTTGCCATCCGAGTTGCAAGCGCCTCTGGAGAAGGTGCTCGCCTCGCCGGTGCAGCTCCGACGCTTTCACGAGGAACGCTACAGCGCGGTCGCGTATCCGTTCAACACGGTCTATCAGAACTCGAACCAATGGTGTCTGGAAACCCTGGCCGGCGCCATGGCGCCCGAAGGCGACGTCGTGACGCGTGCGGAAGCGCAGGGATGGCTGCAGCAGGAGGGTTATCAGCCGACTTTGCTGCAACTGACCCCCATGACCCGCCTCGGTGGCCGCATGTTCAAGGCCCATATCGCGTTCGACGACCATCCCGGTGAGTACCGCTGGAGTGACCGAATTTATGTTGTCAGCGTCGAATCGGTTTTCGAGTTCCTGCGGCGGCGATATCCGAACGACAGCCAGCGCCGGATAGTCGCACTTGACGACCGTTAATGTGAAAGCCGCCTGCAACGGGGCAAGTCGGGTCGCCGACAGAACGGCTCCAAGAAACCGCACGCCGAATCCAGAGAAGCCCGCGTCTTTCGACAGAGTTGCGTTCTGGCGCGGACACTCGCTGCCGCATTTAAGCCTCGCCTTCTCCAGGCACCCCCCGACATACGAGCATCCTTGGATCGCTGCGGTCGGCCGGGTTCCGGCTTGAACGCATGCGGCAGATCGCTCTGGCGTTGCTGGTTGTCGTCCGGGGACTTGCGATCCAATGCGACTGCGTGATCTCGGCGATCTGATTCTGCTGGCCGCGCTTTGGGGAGGCTCCTTTCTCTTCATGCGTTACGCTGCGCCGGCGTTCGGGCCGCTGGCGCTGATCTGGCTGCGCGTTGCGATTGCTGCGGTGTTTCTGGTGCCTCTACTGATGCTGCGTCAGCAGGGCAGGGTGCTGCGCGAGCACGCGCCAGGCATCGCGGTGATGGGCCTGTTCGGATCGGCACTACCGTTCGTGCTGATCGCCTGGGCGATGTTGTCGATCACTGCAGGACTGGCCTCGATTCTCAATGCCACGGTGCCGATCTTCACCGCGTTGATCGGTGCCCTCTGGTTTCGTGAGCAACTCGGTGCCTGGCGCAAGACCGGTCTGGCCGTCGGTTTCGCCGGCGTCCTGCTGCTCGCCGCCGGCCAGGCCGATTTCAAGCCTGGCGGCAGCGGCTGGGCAATCGTCGCGATGTTGCTGGCAACGCTTTCCTATGGCCTGGCCGCCAACCTGACCCGGCAGTTGCTCGGTGGCGTTCCCGCGCTGGTCAGTGCGGCTGGATCGCAACTCGTCGCGGCCATCATCCTGCTGCCTTTCGCGCTCTGGTTCTGGCCGAGCGTGCCACCCGGCGGCATGGCGTGGGTGGCGGCGACGGTCCTTGGCCTGGGCTGTACGGCGCTTGCCTTCCTGCTGTTCTTTCGCCTGATTGCCAACGTCGGCGCTTCGCGTGCCGTGACCGTGACCTTTCTGATCCCGCTCTTCGGGGTCCTCTGGGGCAGCGCTTTCCTCGGCGAAAGACTCGACGCCAGCATGCTCTTCGGTGGCGTCGTCGTCGTCCTGGGTACTGCGCTGGCCACCGGGGTGCTGCGCCGATCGTATCGAGACACCAGCGGATCGTCGTAACGACAAAATCACGGCAAGCGGTTGCCATCCCTCCGGGCGAGAGACCCGTTCGACCAGCCATCAGGCATGAAAAATTCCCACTGCCTTCTGTAGATTGCTGGCATGGATTTCGAGTTCGTCGGTCGTGGTCGATGCCTGTTTGAGCGCTGCGTTGTTTTCCTCCACCATGCGAACGATTTCGTCGAGGTTTCGCGCAATGTCGGCACTAGCGGCGCTCTGTTCGTGTACGGCATTGGCGATTTCGTCAATGCCGCGACTGGCATTGGAAACCGATTGGTGTGCAGCATCGATGAGGCGTTCAAGTTCCTGCAAGTGAGAGTCACTATGGCTCAGCGAACTGGTCCCTTCACTCAGTGAACCTTCCACCACGACCGCCTGCTGCTCCAGGGTTCTGGTGACACCATCAATACTGTTGGCGGCTGCCGCAGAACGCTCGGCGAGTTTCCTCACCTCGTCCGCGACCACGGCAAAGCCTCTTCCCTGTTCGCCCGCGCGCGCCGCTTCTATGGCTGCATTGAGGGCGAGCAGGTTGGTCTGATCCGCCAGTTCCTTGACCTGCTGGGTCAGGTTGGCGATCGAACGCGTGCTCTGGACGAATTCCCCGACGGAGGAATTGATGGCGACGAATGCCTGGCGAACGTTCCCAACTTCCTGCTGCAGACGGTTCAGCGATGCGTTGCCGGCCTGCGTGTTGTCGAGGCTCTGGCGCGAGGTCTCCTTGACATTCTGCGCGTTGTCGGCAATCGAGGACACACTGACCGCCATCTGTTCCATGGTCGCGGCAACCGCCGACGCCGCGTCTGCCTGACGTGTCGAACCGTTGGCCACCGTGTGCGAACTGGCCGAGAGTTTGTGCGACGCGTTTGACACGGCATCCGCTTCGCCGAGTACCTGGCGCACCGCCTTCTGGAAGCTGTCGATCAGTTCGTTGAAGGCCCGTGCGGTCTGGGCGATTTCGTCGCGGCCAGCGGCCTGTACCCGGTGCGTCAAGTCCCCCCCCTGGAGATTGGTCGCTGCGGACTTGATCTGCCCGACGGTGGCGACGATCCGTGCCCGTACGATGAAACTGACCGAGAGGGCAAGCACGATCGACAACACCAGCAAGCCGATCAGCAGTTTGATCACCCATTCCGAAGTCGCCCGAGCTTGTTCGTAGGCCTCATTACTCAAGCGCTGCTCCAGCGCGAGTAGTGCCGTCATCTGGGTGGTGAGCGCGATGAACTCCTTCTCCACCACCGAGATCATCGTTGCGCCCATGCTGTAATCGGTCAGCGAGACATCGACGACATCCATCGCCGCCTTGCGATAGACGCCCAGTTGCTTGGTCAGCTTGTCGATGATCTCCTTCTCTTCCGCCGTGAGCGAACCGGTCTTGCCGATTTCCCCGAGCTGACTGCCCATCTCGCTCAGTGCGATTTCCAGAGCCTTGCTCATTTCCTTCAGGCGATCAGCCGGAAAGTTTGCCGCTGCCGCGGAGAGGAGCTGGTAGCTGTCGGCGAGGGTTTCCTGGGATTTGGCGGCGCTTTCGGATGCCAGCTTGAAATTTTGAAAGCGTACCTGGAAGATATTGCTCAAGGCACTTTGCTGCAGCGTCAGTGCGTAGTAGGAACTGGCTGCCAGCAGCAACAGCAAGGTCAATATGGTCATCGGTGCCAGCAACAGCTTGGCGCCAATACTCAATCGATCCAGAAAATTCATGTCGACCTCCGCTATCGCTCGAATCGCAGCATGGGTCTGCGATTCGAGATTTCAGACCAGTCTGCTATTTGTAGATACCGACGCCGAGAAAGCCGTCGGATCCCGGTAGCGCAATGACAAAGCTGGATTTGGGTTCGGTCTTTTTCGTCTGCGGATTGGTGAATAGATAGTCGACCCAGCCGTTACCCTTGGCCTTCGTCAGGTCCGACATTTCCTTGATGAACAGCTTTCCGTTGGCGTCCTTCATTTCGATCAGGCTCTTGCCGACCAGCGTCTTGTTGCCACCGTGGGCTAACACGGTTCCATCGGTTTTTACGGCGAAGACATAGAGATCCTTGTCCACCCATTTCGGATCCCTGTTCGAAAACTCCTCAAACGCCTTTTCGGCACCCGCCGATTTCACATACGCCACCGCCTTTTCCGCAAGTGCCTTGGCTTCCGCCGCCGTACCATGTGTTTGGGCGAAGGCAAGACCCATGAACAAGATTTGGGCAATCAGAAACAGGGCCGTCTTTCTCAGGTAGTACATTCTTATTCTCCTATGGGTGATGTCAGTAATCACCTGCGGTGGCTATGCCTGCCAATCGCCGGTGATTGGGCTAAGTTTCCTCGCATGCCGGAGCGTGCCGAATCACTATACAATAACTGCCTGGATATTTTGTTAATGTTGTAATATCCCATTTTAATGGAGTGGTTGTCTTCTGGAATCAACTTGAAAACCATGAGTACGGCGGGGATGTGGGTGGTCATCGTCGCCTCGACCACTACCCATCGCGGTCATTCCTTCGCGGCGCAAGGAGGAGCACACCGCCGACGCCGGCGACCGCCCGTGACGACGGGCTTGCGCAACGGCCGGCACGGTGTGCGCAGCATCGGCCTCATGCGATGACCGAAGTGCTCTGGTTGGTTGCTTTTGCCGCCATGCTGCTTGGCCTGCTCGGTGTCTTTCTGCCGCTGCTGCCCGGCGTGCCGCTACTCTTCGCCGGCATGCTGCTGGCTGCCTGGCTTGACGACTTCGTGCGCGTTGGTGTGCCGACGCTGGCGGTGCTGGCCGTGCTGGGTCTTGCCGCCTGGCTGTTCGAAACTTTCGCGTCGGTTTGGGGCGTCAAGCGGGCCGGCGCCAGCGGTCTGGCGATCGCCGGCGCCGGCGTCGGTGCCGTTCTAGGCATTTTCGCCGGGCTGCCGGGGCTGATTCTCGGCCCGATCGTCGGTGCCGTCTGCGGCGAGTACCTTGCGCGCCGCGACCACGGCACTGCGACGCGCGCCGGCATTGCCGCCGGCATCGGTTTTCTCGTCGCCATGGTCGCCAAGCTGGCGACCGCCGTAACCATGCTGGCCGTCTTCATCTTTGCATGGTTCGCATGAATCTGGTCATCGTGCTGCTCAATGCCGGCCTCGGATTCTGGCAGGAACACCGGGCTGAACGAACGCTGGCGGCGCGCAAGGGAATGTTCGCCGCGCGCGCGGGTCAGCCTTGTGCACCGATTCCCGCGTCCGTGGCAGCCAACTGATACATCGACACGTCGCGTCACCGACTCTTCTCGAACCCCCGCCAAGGAAGCCATGAACGACCACGACAAAGCTACTGAATCGTCAATCCACCGCATTTCCGACGATCCACTCGTCCGCCGCCTGCAGGTCAGCATCCGCCATGCTGCCCGCATCCTGGCGGTACTGATGGTGCTGGTGATCTGGTGGGGTGTCGCCGATGTCGTCTATGTGCTGTACACGCGAGTCAGCACGCACCCCTATTACCTGCTTGAAATCAGCGACATCCTCGCCACCTTCGGCGCCTTCATGGCCGTGCTGATTGCCATCGAGGTCTTCGTCAACATCGTCAGTTACCTGGACGAAGGCGGGCTACAACTCGACATCGTTCTGGCGACAGCCTATATGGCCGTCCTGCGCAAGATCATCATCCTTGATTACAAGGAGATCAGCCCGGAATACGTCTACGCAACGGCGGCGCTGGCCATCGCGCTCGCGCTCGGTTACTGGCTGAGCAGGACGCCGCAGCAGGCTCATCTGCCCCCGCGCGCGCCGTAAGCGCAGCAGTACGGCAACAGACGCCCGGGCAGGCGACAAGCCGACGCTCACGGTGTGTTCTGCGGAATTCGGCGATTGACGTTGACTACCCTAAATTCAGATTTCCTGATCTCGCACGATCTAAGCTCATTCCTTATGCCTCGGTTCGCGTAGTAACGAAAATTCTTGACTTCCTGAATTACTGTTACCCCAATAAAGCCGATGAGCACGCACATTCTCTGGGACGAGGCCAAGCGGCAAGCCAACCTCGACAAGCACGGGCTGGATTTTCTCGATGCCGTGATGGTGCTGGAGAGCCCTTACCGCTTGGACGTTGAGAGCGTGCGCGGTGGCGAACAGCGAACACAGTCGTTCGCTTACGTGTTTGATGTGCTGGCGGCAAAGATGCGTTGCGGATTGTCAGTTTTCGGCCGCGAGTGAAGAGGAAAGGAGCGCTTACCATGGCTGGCTCGAAGATGACTTCAACGGCGACCAATAAGATGCGCGCCGCTCTCAAGCGCGGCGAGAGCAAGACTGACGTGGCGAAAGTACGCGCCAAGGCACCGTATGTCTGGGACGGCAAGAACGAAGACGAACGGCCGATGACGGGCGAAGAAATGCAGGTCGGGAGCGAGGCATACCGGAGGCAGCGCGGACGCCCGGCGGGGAGCGACAAGGAGTCGACCACCATTCGATTCGACCGCGACGTTCTCGCCGCCTTCCGCGCAGGCGGTCCAGGTTGGCAGACGCGCATGAATGCGGCGCTACGCGATTGGCTCAAAACTCACTCCCCTGCGTAATGTCCGAGGCCTAATCGGGATAGGAGAAAGCCTCGCGGCCTCCCCCTCCCACACCCCCGGACGAACGGGTCACGTATCCGGCGGTTCGATGAAGCCAATTCCTAGCGCAGCGCAAGGCCCGGTAGGCCCCTTTGTTCGAAGAAGCGCAACGGGCGCGCGATCGACAGGGCCGGCGTCTGCGACACCCGCCATCGACCGTGTGCGGACTGGCGGAAGAGGTAGAGGAACCGCTGAAAGTGGTGCGTCACGTACTGGAACATCTGGACCCCTCTCGTGGACGCTACCCGAGCAAGCTTCAACTTCCTGGGTTTCACGATTCAGATGAGTCGAGGGGCCCAGACTGGAAAGCCGTACCCGAATGCCCGGCCGGCGGACAAATCGCTGAAGAAGATCACGGTGAGGCTGACGGGACGGAATCGGACCCCCCCCATCCCCTTGAGAGACCTCGTGGGAAGCGTGAACCGCAGCCTGAGAGGCTGGGCGAACGACTTCCACTCCCGAAACTCAAGTCTATCGATGAACAAAGTCAGAAACCATGCGGAAGACCGGTTGCGCACCCATTGGACGAAGCGTCATAAAGTCAAGGATCGAGGAACTGGCTTCCGCCGGTTTCCAAGTGCTCATCTCTACGGGCGCTACAGGCTGTACAAAGTTCCTACGAAGGCGGGCTGGAACTCGGCGCATGCCTTGGCGTGAAGAACATCGGAAAGCCGTGT
>DIME01000129.1:0-146 GCA_002425405.1 Candidatus Accumulibacter vicinus | reverse complement strand
GGGCAGGCGAAAACCTGTCCTCTACTCTATCCTTTGATTCATTTCTGCCAAAGTAGAGCGGCTTCGCCTGGAATTTGTCCCGGTCACACGTCGGAATCGACTGTTTTTCCCCCGGGCGGCTCGCGATTTCTTCGTGGTTGTGGGGC
>DIME01000125.1 GCA_002425405.1 Candidatus Accumulibacter vicinus | reverse complement strand
TTATCCCGAACTGACGTTATCTGTTATCAAGTTGAACCCTATCAATCGACGATGAGAGAACCTTTTTGACTCGGTTGTACGCCTGCTTTGCTGACCGATGACGCCAAAAACTGCATCTTCCTCGCACACCCGCCAACCAGCCAAAGCCTTCGCCGATTGCCTGGCGCTCGATCAGCGCCGGCTGCGCTCGTTGGCGCGCGATCTCCGGCACCTGTTCGGGAGCAAGCGCGATGCGCTGCAGGCCGAAAGCGATCGCCTGTTCGACCGGTCGCGGGCGGCCGTCGCGGCCCGCCGAGCACGGCTGCCCCGGCCGGAGTTTGCCGATGATCTGCCCGTCAACCTGCGCCGCGACGAGATCAGGGCGCTGATCGTCAGACATCAGGTGGTGATCGTCTGTGGCGAAACGGGTTCAGGCAAGACCACGCAAATCCCGAAGATCTGTCTCGACATTGGACGCGGAACGACCGGTCTGATCGGTCACACGCAACCACGCCGCATCGCTGCGCGCGCCACCGCAGCGCGTATCGCACAGGAGCTGCAGAGCGAATTCGGCACGCTCGTCGGCTACAAGATTCGTTTCAGCGATCGCACTTCTCCAGACGCCTTCATCAAGCTGATGACCGACGGCATCCTGCTTGCCGAAACTCAGGGTGACCCCTGGCTCGAACAGTACGATACCTTGATCATCGACGAGGCGCATGAACGCAGCCTGAACATCGATTTCCTGCTCGGCTACCTCAAGCAGCTCCTGCCGAAGCGGCGCGACCTGAAGCTGATCATCACTTCGGCAACGATTGACGCCGAGCGTTTTTCAAAACATTTCGACGGTGCGCCGGTCATCGAGGTCTCGGGCCGCCTGTATCCGGTCGAAGTGCGTTATCGCCCACTGCAGATGGAAAAGGAGGAAGCGGCTCCCGACGATGAACGCGATCTCTACGATGCGATCGCAGACGCCTGTGATGAGTTGCATCGCGTCGGGCCAGGCGACGTGCTGGTGTTTCTGCCGGGGGAACGCGAGATTCGCGAGGCCGCCGAGGCGCTGCGCAAGCACCACCCGCCGCACACCGAAATCCTGCCACTGTTTGCCCGCCTTTCGGCAGAGGAACAGAGCCGGATCTTCAAGCCGCACGTCGGTCGGCGGATCGTGCTGGCAACCAATGTGGCCGAGACCTCGCTGACGGTGCCGGGAATCCGCTACGTCGTCGATTCGGGTCTGGCGCGCGTCAAGCGCTACTCGTATCGCAACAAGGTCGAGCAACTGCAGATCGAAAAGATCGCGCAGGCTTCGGCCAACCAGCGGGCCGGGCGCTGCGGCCGGGTAGCGGCGGGGGTGTGCATCCGTCTCTACGAAGAGCAGGATTTCGCGCTGCGGCCGGCATTTGCCGATCCGGAAATCATGCGCTCGTCGCTGGCCGGCGTGATCCTGCGCATGAAGGCACTGCGCCTCGGCAACATCGAGGATTTCCCGTTCATCGAGGCGCCACTGCGCAAGGCGATCAGCGATGGCTACCAGTTGCTGCTTGAACTCGGTGCGGTGAATGCCGAGCATGCGCTGACCGCGACCGGCCAGGAGCTCGCGAAGATGCCGCTCGATCCGCGGCTCGCGCGGATGATCGTCGCCGCTCGCGACGAAGGCTGCCTACGCGAGGTGCTGGTGATTGCCGCCGCACTTTCCGTACAGGATCCACGCGAGCGGCCACAGGAGCGACAGGGGACGGCCGACGCCGCGCACCGGAAATTCGCCGACGAGCGGTCGGAGTTTCTTTCCTGGCTCAGGCTCTGGGACTGGTATCAGGCCGAATTCGAGCACCGCAAGTCGCAGCGCAAACTCGTCGAGGCCTGTCACGACCACTTTCTCTCGGCTTTGCGCATGCGCGAGTGGCGCGAAGTGCATGGCCAGTTGCACGCTGTCGCCGCCGAGCACCAATGGCAGGAAAACCAGTTGCCGGCGACTTACGACGCGATCCATCGCGCGCTGCTCGCCGGCCTGCTCGGCAACCTGGGATGCAAGTCGGAAGAATCTGCGCACTACCTCGGCGCGCGCGGCATCAAGTTCCTGATCCATCCGGGCTCGACGCTGCAGAAGAAGGCCGGCAAATGGATCGTCGCCGCCGAGATCAGCGAAACGACGCGGCTCTTCGCGCGCTGCGTCGCGCGCATCGAACCCGCATGGCTTGAGCACGTCGGCGCACACCTGCTCAAGCGCAGCTGCTTCGACCCACACTGGGAGAAGAAGGCGATGCAGGCGATTGCTTTCGAGCGGATCACCCTGTATGGCATCGTCGTCGATGCGCGCCGGCGAGTGAACTTCGGGCCGCTGAATCCACAGGCCGCACGCGAGATCTTCATCCGCCAGGCGCTGGTCGGCGGCGAGGTCAGCGAAGAGTTTGAACGGCGCTGGGCTTTCTATCAGCACAACCAGCAGTTGATGCTCGAAATCGAAACGCTTGAACACAAATCGCGCCGGCCCGACGTGCTGGTCGACGACGAGCTGATCTTTGCCTTCTACGATCGGGTCGTCCCCGCGGGCATCTACAGCGGTGCCGGCTTCGACCAGTGGCGACGCGACGCCGAGCGCGCCACGCCACGTCTGCTGTACCTGCAGCGCGCAGACCTGATGCGGCACGAGGCTGCCGGCGTGACCAGCGAGGCCTTTCCGCATCAACTGCGGCTCGGCGGTGTCGATTATGAACTGGCTTACCACTTCGACCCCGGCAGCGCGCGCGATGGGGTGACGCTGAGCGTGCCGCTGGCGCAACTGAACCAGATTCCGGCCGCGCGCTGCGAGTGGCTGGTGCCGGGATTGCTCAAGGAAAAGGTCGTGCAGCTGGTGAAGACACTGCCACAGCGCTTGCGTGCCAAACTGGTGCCGGTGCCCGACTTCGCGGCCGAGTTCGTCGCGCAGGTGCCGCCTTCGGACAAGCCGCTGGTCATGGCCTTGATCGCCTTCATCCTGCAGTCGCGAGGACTCAACGCGCGCGGCTGGGAGATCACGCCTGATGCCTTTCGCCCCGACGCCTTGCCCGCGCATTTCTCCCTGAATTTCCGCCTGCTCGACGAAAACGGGCGCCAGCTCGGAATGAGCCGCAGCCTCAGCGATCTGCGCGCCGAGTGGGGTCGTGAAGCGAAGCAGGAGTTCTCCGAGCTGCACGAAACGCCTGGCGAGTACTCGGGAATGAGCGACTGGACCTTTGGCGAACTGCCCGAGCGGATGGAAGTCGGGGTGGGCGGCGGACAACGGGTGCTCGGCTACCCTGGATTGGTCGACAACGGCGACAGTGTCTCGCTGTGCGTCTTCGATTCTCCCGAGGAGGCGCGCCAGGCGCATGCGGCCGGGCTGTTGCGACTGTTCATGTTGCAGTTTCGCGAACAGCAGAAGTATCTTGAGAAAAATCTGCCGGGGCTCAACCAGATGGCACTGCAGTTCATGGCGCTCGGTACGCTCGATGAGTTGCGGCGGCAGTTGATCGATCTGAGCTTCATACGTGCCTGCCTGCCCGATCCCTGGCCGAACGATGCGGCCACTTTCCGCGCGCGTTGCCTCGAAGCCAAGCCGCGGCTTGGGCTGCTGGCGCAGGAAATCTGCCGTCTGCTCGGGCAGATTCTCGGCGACTGGCAGGCGCTGCAGAAGAAGCTGCCGGCATTCAGGACCTTCGCCAGTACGCTGCAGGATATCGAAGGACAACTGGCGCGCCTGATCCACAAGCGTTTCATTGCCGAGACGCCTTTCGAACGCCTGCAGCAGTATCCGCGTTACTTCCAGGCGATCGCCCTGCGTCTCGACAAACTGAAGGCGGGCGGCGCTCCAGGCGCCATTCGGGATGCACGCCTGCTGGCCGAGTTCGCACCGCTCTGGACAAATTACGAGCGCCGTGCCAGTGTGCTGGCCAGGCAGGGAGTGACCGATGCGCGGCTCGAACAGTTCCGCTGGTTGCTTGAAGAATTGCGCGTGCAGTTATTCGCGCAGGAGCTGCGCACGCCGGTACCGGTATCGAGCAAGCGCTTGCAGAAGATGTGGGAAGGCCTGTGAACCGTTGAAGGAGTGAGCATGCATTTCGGGGCAATCATCATCGGTGACGAGATCCTGTCGGGGAAACGCGTTGACCGGCACTTTGCGAAAATCGCCGAACTGCTGTCGGTGCGTGGTTTGCGCCTGGCATGGGCCGAATATCTGGGCGACGAGCGCGCACGCATCACGGCGACGCTGCAGCGCAGCCTGGCTGCCGGGGACGTGGTCTTTTGTTTCGGAGGCATCGGCAACACGCCCGACGACCACACCCGGCAAGCGGCGGCGGCGGCGCTCTCCGTCGATCTGGTCCTGCATCCTGATGCGGAGCACGAAATCCGCGCCCGCTTTGGCGCCGAGATCACCGACGTTCGCCTGCTCCTGGGCACCTTCCCGCGCGGTGTAGAGATCATTCCGAACCCGTTCAACCGCATTCCCGGATTTCGCGTACGCGATCACCACTTCCTGCCGGGCTTTCCGCAAATGGCGCATCCGATGGCCGAATGGGCACTCGATACTTTCTACGCACACTTGTTCGCCCCGCAGGCTTGCGTGGACAAGGCATTCTTGCTCACTGGAGTGAACGCCTATGAGAGTGCGCTGCTCGATCTGATGGAGCGAATCGTTATCGACTTTCCTGCCTTGCGTCTGTACAGCCTGCCGTCGATGTCCGACGAGGGGCAGCGACTATATCTTGAACTCGGGGTCGAGGGATCTCCACCCCTTGTTGACGCCGCCATGGAGTCGATACGGAAAGAGGTGGAGAGGCGGGGCATCCGTTGGCAATGGCGGGCCTGATCCCGTAAACGAACAAACCCCGGCCGTAGCCGGGGTTTTCGGAAGTCAGGCGCTGGGGGCCGGATTACTTCTTCGGGGTCAGGGCAGCAGCAGCCTGGGCGGTTGCATTGGTAGCCGCCTTGACATTGGTGTCGACGATGTCGGTCATCTGCTTGGCCATCTGCGAGATGTTCTCAAAGGCCGTGCTCGAGGCCGTCATCATCTGCTTCATCGCCGCACCGAAGACATCGCTGGAGATCGGACTGACCGCACCCACCTTGTCGATCAGGCCGGAAGCGTTGTGCCGCACGGTGCTGTACTGATCTTCCATCACCGAGGTGATTTCGCGTTGCATGTTGGCTGCCAGATCGTAGAGGCTACGGGAGTACTCCATCAGCTTGTCGACGTTGGGACGGGCCAGAGAACCGGCGATGTTGCCCAGCTCTTTTGGATCCTTGACGCCCAGCAGTTGTTGTGCACCGCTGGCAGTGCTGTTGAACAGCTCGCGGCTGGCCGCGAGGTTGAGAGCTGACAATTGTTCGAGACCGTGGAAGGCCGTGCGGACCAGCGTCATCATGACTTGGGCGTTGGCTTTCTGGCTCTGGGCGAGTTGTTCAAGGTCGATGGTGCTCATGGAGTTCTCCGTGAATGGCAATGGTAAGACGTGTGCAGAATGCGAAAAAACAGGCTTATTTCTTGGCGGCTGCAGCAGCGGTGCCAACCGCCTTGACGGTGGCGTTGGTTGCGGCGGCAACGTTCGTTTCTGCAATATCGGCCACCTGCTTGGCAGCCTTGTTCATGCTGTCAAAAGCGGAAGTCGCGGCGGCGATGGCCGACTTGACGGCGTTAACCGCAACGTCCGAGCCAGCGGGTGCATTCTTGGTTGCCTTCTCGAGCAGACCGAGAACCTGTTTCTGAAAGTCACCGAATTGTGCTTCGAGCAGCTTCGAGATCTCTTCCTTCGATTGCGCCGAGATTTCATAGACGCTGCGGGAATAGGCCACGGCCTTTTCGAGACCGGGTTGTGCCAGCGAACTCTGCAGCGAGAAAAACTCTTGCGGGTCTTTGGCACCAAGCATCGCCTTGGCATTGGCAACACCATCCTCGAGCATCGAGCGGGCGGTATTCAGGTTCAGGGCAGCAATCCGTTCGGCACTGGCCAGCGCGGTGTTGGCAAGGGTCAGCATCGCATCCACGGAGGCTTTGTTGGCAGCGGCAAATTGTTCTGGGGTGTTAAACACGGTCAATCTCCTCAATAAAGGTATAGGTACAACACAACATGTGCAATGGTTAACTCGCTGATCGTGGCACCACTGGGTTTCGCGATCTTTTTGCTGCACTGCACCATGCGCCGCATTATAGACTTTCGATCGACCATGTCAAGCATTTTGTTGCGCCGCATCAAAAGATCGTGGGTTTATCGGACTCTCCCGGTCATCAGGCCCACTCAATCATGAATGTCATGATTTGCCGGCGGCGTAAGCGCAAACCGATTCAGTCGGCTCTGGGGCTGATTTTTGCTGCGGGTTTGAGGGTCAGGGGGTCACTCTTCTTGTCGGCGGGCGCGGGATCCGCGTTCTTGATCTTTGGCTGGATGATCGCGCGCACGCGTGCCTGCCCTGCTCCGGTGGCGCTCTTGTTGATGCCACCCGCAGTGGTGACCAGGAATTTTTCGTTCAGCGCATCATAGGAAATGTACGCTCCCTTGACCTCGTCAAGGCCGTTGCGGATCCAGGCGCGAACAAAAAACTGCGTGATTTCGCTGCGTGCGTCGTGTTCGATGCGCTCGGCCTCGCCTTCAGTAAATTCGTCGACGCCCTCCCGCTTCTGCCTGAAATGCGCAAGGCCATTGGCACCACCCGTCGCAACGGCCTTCTGGAAACCATCGGCGTCCTGGGTAACCACCAGTCGACTGGTCCGGAGTTCCATGGTGCCCTGAATCAGGACCGCATTACCCTCAAGAATCTTGATGTTCTTGATGTCATCGATGCTCAGGCGATCTCCTTCAAGATGAATCGGCTTGTCGCGATCCGCACGCTCGGCTTGCGCTGGCAGTGAAAGGGCGAGCAACAGGAGACTGGCGGCGCAGGCACCGCAATGGATCTGCTTCATCTCTGAGGTTTCTTTCTGGAAAAATGGCTCTCAATTTGTCCGGTGACGGCGGATTCCAGCAGGTAAGTCCGCAACCTGTTGTCTACCTGCATGCCGACGCCCTGTACCCAGGAGTTGGTCTGAGTAATCAGCACCCGGCTCTTGGTGAAAGCCCTTTCCTCTTCGGTCAACACCGTCAGCTCGGACATCGTGGCCACCAATTCCCCTTCTTTGGCAGTCGCGGCACGGTGTATCTCAACCTGGTCCCAGAGCTCGACCCGCTGGGCTTGCGAGTTCGCCTGTCCATGCCCTGATCTGATGATGACTGGCGGTCGCTTGGGATCCAGATAAATCAGTGTCGGTTTGAGCAGGTCGATCGTATCATCGTCGGGATAGTGACGAATCTCGTCTGTGGTCAGGGTATACAGCAGGTTTCCCGAGGCATCGAGCTTGCGCCCCAGCACATCGCTGATGATGTAGTCGGGATCGTGACGACTCTTGCCGTCATTGCGCACTTCCGGGAATTCGGTGACGTAGCGCAGCCAGGCAGTCAGGATGACCAGAACGAGCAAAATACTCAGTGGCAGCAGTGCGCTACTCCAATTTTTCATCGACTGGCCATCATCGTCAGATACGGCGCCAGCGTGGCTGCCAGCTTGCCTTGCGCATCCAGAATAAACTCACAGGCCTCGCGTACCGCACCGCGGCCGCCGTGACGCTCCGTGGTGAGCGCGGCATAGCGCTGTACCAGCGCATGGCCATCGCCCGGTGTGGCAGAGAAAGCACAGGCGGTCATCACCGGCAGGTCGAGTATGTCATCGCCCATGTAACCGGCATCATCCGTACCGAGACCGAGTTCGGCGAGCAGCGAATGCATGACTTGGAGTTTGTTGTCGACTGCCTGATAGAGGTACTGGATGCCCAGGTCCTGCGCTCGCAGTTCGACGCAGCGGGCACGCCGGCCGGTGATGATGGCAACCGTAATGCCGGCCTGCTGCAACATTTTCAGACCAAACCCGTCGAGCGTGTTGAACGCCTTGATCTCGATACCGGCGTCGCTGTAGAACAACGAGCCGTCGCTGAGCACCCCGTCAACGTCAAAAGCCATCAGTTTGAGCCGGCGCGCGCGCGCCCTAGCATCGTCGTCGAGGGCATCCGACATCAGATCACCTTGGCCTTGAAAAGGTCGTGCATATTGAGTGCGCCGGCGAGAACGCCCCTGTCGTCGACTACCGGCAACTGGTTGATCTGGTGTTGCTCCATCATCTCGACGGCTTCCACCGCGAGCCGGTCGGGAGCGATCGTGCGCGGCTCTCTCCGCATGATGTCGCCTATCGACAGGGTGCGCAGGTCCTGCTGACTGGCGAAAGCGCGCCGCAGGTCACCGTCGGTAAAGATGCCGATCACCCGTCGATCAGGAGTCAGCACGGTGGTCATGCCGATGCCTCCGCGCGATATCTCGCGAATGGCATCGGGCAGGCTGGTATCTGCAAGGACGGCTGGAATGGCCGGCCCGACGCGCATCACATCGCGCACATGGGTCAGTAGCCGACGACCGAGCGAGCCCCCAGGATGCGAGCGGGCAAAATCTTCCGGGCCAAAGCCGCGCGAATCGAGCAGGGCTACCGCCAGTGCGTCGCCCAGTGCGAGGGCAGCGGTGGTACTGGCAGTTGGCGCGAGATTGAGTGGGCAGGCTTCCTGCGCAACCGCGGCATCCAGGTGCACATCGGCCTCGATCGCCAGTGATGATTGCGCATTGCCCGTCATGCTGATCAACTTGGCGCCCTGGCGCTTGATGCTCGGCACGATGGTCAGCAACTCGGCGCTCTCGCCGGAATTGGAAAGCGCAATCAGCACGTCGTCGCGGGTAATCATCCCGAGGTCGCCATGGCTGGCCTCCGCCGGATGAACAAAAAAGGCAGGCGTGCCGGTACTGGCGAGGGTCGAAGCGATCTTTCGTCCGACATGACCAGACTTGCCCATGCCGCTGACAATGACGCGACCATGGCAATTGAGAATCAGTCGCAGCGCTTGCATGAAACCGCCATCGATGCGGTCGACCAGCGCGAGTACGGCATCAGCTTCTATACGCAGAACCTGGCGGGCCAGGTCGAGCGCCTTAGGAGAAGGCAGTATTGGGCTCATCGGGAGGCAACGCTGATCATGGCAGAGAAGTATAGCAGAAGCCCCTTAAGCACTCATCCCGCGGCAGCCTTGCGCTCGCGGCCCCCCTGCTGACTCTGCCAAGCCATGGATCTTGGCTTGTCGCAGGAGGGATGAAGATACGGCCACTGCTCAGAAGGCGGCGCAGACCGTGTACGAGGTCCCTTCCTGAATATCGATGGTTTTGACGGCCGCGCTGCCGCGGGCGGCACCATTCGCTACTGCCTGAACCGATCCGCCGGCGGTATTACCGTCGTCCATGGTGGTATCGATCTGTTTGACATGACGGCCGAGGATGCCGGCCGAGCAAACAAAGAACGACCCTCGCATGTCCTTGATGTACGGCGCAGTCACTCCGCCGTTGCTCTCGATTCCGATGAAACCGCCATCGGTATTACGTGGCCGGTAGTCAGTGGAGTCAAGCCCCGTAGGGCCTGTGGCCAGGTTGGCCAAGCGAACATGCTGCCACAAGACGACGCTTTCCTCGGTCGCAGCCCCCTTGCCATCGGTGCCACCGGCATCCCAGGCGCCTTCGACGCGTCCGTTGTTTTGCCTGCATTTACCATCAGCAGCCGGGGTACATGCGTTCGCCAGGTTGGCACCAAAAGCATTATCCAGTTGCGTCTGATTCTGGTCGCCCGGGAATGACTTGAAGCGATCCTGGTAAGCATAGACCAGGGCCGAAACGGTGCGAAAGTCATTGACAAAATTCTTGACCTTGGCACTGTTGATCAACTCCTGTCCTTTCAGCACCCCACCGAGCAGCAGGCCGATGATGACGAGTACAATGGCAACCTCTACGAGGGTAAAGCCCGACTGCAGCTTGTTCGGCTGGTTCATGTCATTCTCCGGTGACTGTCGAATATGGTGGTGGATTCAAAGCACGTTTCGTGCCCGGACTCGTACCGGGAAAATCCCGCTGATTTGCCGGTCAAGGTCTTCGGACCTGTCGGCATTTCGACACCCTTGACCAGAGTTGGACTGGCCATGGGCCTGCGGACCAGGCTACGGGTAGCCGACAGGGACGCTGCATGACCCTGCTGCAGCGCGTCGCTAGCGCTTTGCGCCAGCGCCAGCGCTGGCTGCTGGTTTCCTTGCTGCTGGTGTTGCACCTGGCGCTGGTCTCCGGGGCCGATACGACGATCGGTTTGCTGTGCTGGCTGGTCAATGTCGGACTGTTCATTCTCTGGCAACCGTTCACTTACGCCGAACGAAATGTCGATTTGGGCGGGTTGGCGGTGCTCACCCTGGTGCTGGGCTGCGGCGTTGCCTGGTACGGCTGGTGGCTGCTGATCGTCTGGGTGGTCATGCTGGCTGCGTTGGTTGGCGGACGGGTCATGTTCACCGATCATCGACCGACCCGTATTTTCTATCTGATCGCCTTTGCCTACCTGTTGGCCGCGCTACTGCTCTGGCTGGTACCCCAGGTGGTGCCGCATGCCGCTCTGACCGGCCCGTCACTGGATCGCGAATTTGCCTGGGGAATGCCGGCATTCTTTCTGGTGATGCTGCTGTTGCCCCTCTCGCTGGAAAACGACCGGCCCGGCGGCGGGATGATCGACCTGTTCTACAGCCTGTTCATTTTCCTGCTGATTGCCGTCCTGATTCTGGGTAGTCTGGCTTTCATGCTGCTACGCCAGTCAGGGTATCTCGAGGCGGTACTCAACGCGCTGATCTCGATTTCCTTGCTGCTGCTGCTGATCGGTTGGGCCTGGAACACACGTCCCGGATTTACCGGTTTTGACGTTTTTTTCTCTCGCTATCTGCTGACCATCGGCCTGCCGTTTGAAACGTGGTTACATCGCCTGACGACGCTGGCCAGCAGCGAAAGCGAGCCGGAACATTTCCTGTCACAGGCGCTCGAGGAGATGCTCGATCTACCGTGGGTCGACGGTGGGAACTGGGTTGCCGGAGCACGCAGCGGCGCCTTCGGCAGGGAGTCGCGCTTTCGTCAGGATTTTTCTGGACAACCCCTGCAACTGACCCTGCATACTCGTCATAAGCTGAGTCCGGCGCTGGTCTGGCATTTTCATCTGCTGGCGCAACTCGCCAATGAGCACTACATCGCCAAGTTGCGCGCACGCGAGTTACAGCAGGTGAGCTATCTGCGCGCGATTCATGAGACTGGTGCTCGCCTCACGCATGATGTCAAGAATCTGCTGCAATCGCTGAGCAATTTGTGTTACCTGGCGCAGACGATGAACGGCCAGCAAAGCGAACGGCTCGATCGCTTGTTGCAGCGCCAGTTGCCGCAGATCACGCAACGCCTGCAGCAAACCCTGAGCAAACTCCAGAAACCACAAATCGAGGCGGGGGGCCTCCTGCCGGTGGCGGCGTGGTGGCAGCTCCAGCAACAGCGTTACGCCACGGCGCCGGTCACTTTCGTCGCAGTCGACCTGAACCCCGATGCCCTGCTGCCAGTGGTGCTTTTTGACAGCGTCACCGACAACCTGTTGCAGAATGCACTCCTCAAGGCGCAAGTGGACAGCGACTTGCAGGTGCGCGTCACCATCGCCGCTGACGCCTCGGTACTACGTATCTGCGATACCGGCAGCGCGCTTGACCCCATTATCCTGGGCGATCTGCTGCGCGCGCCCGTGGCCTCCGAGACCGGTCTTGGGGTCGGGCTTTATCATGCGGCTCGGCAGGCGGAAAGCTGCGGCTACGAGTTGCGACTGGCAAACAATGTCCCTGGCCAGGTGTGCTTCGAGTTGCAAAGGCTGCCCCCGGACAGGCCAGCCGCCTAACGGTCATGATCAGCGCTGCCGGCGATTCGGCGGCCGAGCAGGCGATGGACGACCATGTTCCCTTTGCCTTTCAGAAAGATCGTCCGGGGTTCCTGAAAATCGAAACTCCGCTGCAGGCGCTGGTAGGTTCGCTCATCGACCTGAACCATGCCGGGAATGCCCTCGGTGGTGACTCGGCTGGCGATGTTCACTGTGTCACCCCAGAGGTCGTAAATGAATTTATTCTTGCCGACGACACCGGCAACCACCGGGCCAGTAGCGATGCCAATGCGCAGTTCGAGACGCTTCTCGTTGAGGCTGAAATCATCATGAAGCAGGCTGCACATTTCCAGTGCCATATCGGCCAGCGCCTCGGCCGGATTCTTGCGTGCGGTGTCGAGGCCAGCGGCAACCATGTAGGCATCGCCAATGGTCTTGATCTTCTCGAGGCCATACTTTTCGGCAAGTTCGTCAAAGCAGGAGAAGATTTTGTTCAACATGGCGAAGACTTGTTGGGGAGTCAGCCCTTCGGCAACGCGCGTGAAACTCACGATGTCAGCAAACATCACCGAGATTTCTGAAAAGCCATCTGCAATCGTCTGGTTACCGTTCTTCAAGCGCCTGGCGATCGACGCGGGAAGGATATTCAGGAGCAGTCGTTCAGAGCGATCCTGTTCGTTTTGCAGAAGCCGATGGGCTTCCTGCAGGCGTTGCTGAGCCTGGTGCTTTTGGGAGTCCGCGTAGCACAGCAGCACATAGACAATGGCCGATACGGCCGCAAAATTGAGGGCAAAGAAGAATGCAGTGGTCTGCGGCGGCACTGGGTGCTGCGCCATGCTCAGCGAGTCCGCGAGATAGTAGTCAAAGCCACCGGAGAGCACGGTGAGAAAAACATAGGCAAAAAACCAGGCCCCGGACTCTCTCGGGCCGATGAACAGCACTGCGCCAATCGGTGCCAGCAAAGCCCAGAGACTGATACCGCTGGCGGTGATGAAACTGCCGATGCTCCATTGTGCGACAAAGGGCGTGAATAGAAACAACGATAGCTGGATCGAGCGAAAGACATTGAAGTTGAGCGTTTTCAGGTAAACGAGAAGATTGCTGACGAGCAGCAACTGCAAGGCAAAAGACAGGTTGGAGGGAAATCGGGGGCCGAGTTGCCAGTACAGCAATAGCCAGACAACCGAGGCCAGACAGATCAGGCCGGTTGCAAAAAACAACAGGGACTTCTGCAGACGCTGTTCTTCGTTGTCGGTATCGGTGATGCCGGCATTGCGCAGCCGGTCGAGAAAGGTTCTTGCGAGCGACATCAAGGCAGTTTGCCGGCAGTGATCATGCGGTTGAAGAGCACGCCGGGGGCAATCCATACGACTTCATCGTCGTAAGTCACCGTCGGAGCCACCCGCTTGACAAACTCCTTGGCAACGGCTCCGTCTGACCACACGCCTGTAGACGTGTTCAAGACCCGGTTTTCGATTTCATCGGCATCGCTCCCTTCGGGTAACTGCGTTCCTTCGGCCGTGTAAGCCCCGTTGCCATTCTTGCCGTGGGAAATCACGATTGCCGGTACGACGGTGGCAACAGCGACGCCACCGGCTGAGGACAAGACCTTGATGTCGCCGATGGACGAGAGGTTGAATGGGAGGAGGGGCGGAGCGTTGCTGAATTCCGGAGTCACCCGGTAGCTGTAGCGCCGTCCCCAGGCGTCTTTTTCTGCGACCGCCAGGGTTGCCCATGGCAATACCCCGGCTGGATGGATGCAGCTGCCCGCATTGCGGCCTCCTTCCAGTCCGGCATTCGGACTCTCACTGGCGATGGTCGGTATCGCCGGACAGGGAAAGTAACCTTTGGCGGCGGCAAAACCCAGCAGCGCCTCGCGAATCTCGGCCATGGCTGCCCTGGTGTCATGGCTGTTGCGTGCGTCGATCTGCGACGACAGGGGCACCAGTAGCCCGCCGATCAGGATCGAGATGATGACCAGTACCACGGCCAGTTCGGTCAGGGTGAAGCCCCGGTTTTTCGGAGCCTGGAAGGGCGGATTCTTCATGGCAGGCACCTGATGGTGTTGATGGTGGAATCGAGAAGGATGGCCAACCCGTCCGGATAAAAACCGCCCCGGAGCGATTCGCCGTGGCCGTTGCTGGCAAGAGCGCTCACGGGCAGGGCGAACCTGGACAGGGTAGAACGATCAGGGTATTGCTGCTGCCGACTATTCCGATCCTCGCAGAGTTCGGGCTCAGTCGCTGATAGGTGAGCAAGGGCAGCCAGCTATTGGTGCCCAGCCAGGCAAGGGAATTTGGCAATACGAGATCATTGTTGGGCAGTTTGCCAATAGTCGTATCGACATCGCCGAATCCGTCGCCATCTTTGTCGGCCCAGGGAAAAGTGGCATGGTCCGCATGGTAACGGCGCAAGGCGTAGGTCGGCGGCCCAGTCGGGTTGTCTGCAGGGCCACGCACTTCTCCAAGAACTCGCTGATTGACGGCGCGGAAGAGGTCGCCGCGACTGATGGACAGTACCCGGTCGTTGAAAGTCGGTGAAAGCGGCCCGGAAACGAAGGCGTAATCGCCGTCGTTGTTGCTACCGTCCAGGTATTCTGCGACAGCGTTGCTTGGTCGGCCGCCTTGGTCCGCGAGTGGCATACCAGGGGAGAATACGATGGCTGCAATGTCTGACATACCGTCGAGCTTGAGTTCCGGTAGCGTCTGGGAATTGATCGGTTGCGCGGAATCGTCGTCGCGCAGTGCGGGCGCGAGGGCATACCAGAGACGCTCGCCAGCCTGGTCGCGCAGATCGCTCACTCGCAGTGTTTTCCAAGGCAGGCGACCAAGGTACGAAGGACACTGATTGCCTATCAGGAGTGGGGATACGCCAGTCTCGTCGATCGCAGGGCAGGGTAAGCTGCCCGGGCGGTTCTGATCGGTCGCGGCGCGTCCGATCAGGGCGTGTTTCGCCTCCGCCAGCGCAGCCTCGGCATTCCGCTCACCTGCCATCTTGAGTTGAAGCGCGTTAAGCTGGCCGACGAACAGGTACAGCCCCCAGAGAGTCAGCAAGGTCAGCAGTGCCAGCAGCGCGACGCCACTCTGGCGCTGCTGGCCAACCCTGGCGTAGTATTCTGGACGCACGTGTTTCACCCTCATCGACGATCATCATCCGATTAATGTTCGGAGCCTTGTCGCCAGTCGTCGCATCGATTCAAGGTCTATTTCGTCGCTCCGGAGCCAGGCCGAACACGTACCTGACCACCGTTCAGCAGGTCATTTGCTTCGCCGGTATGACGGTTCACCGTCTCACCAACGCGCGCCCTGATGGCCGCAGAAGCACCGGAGTGAACCACCACCCTTCCCGGATTCCCGCGCTGCGTGGTTACTGTCAAGTCGTTGCCGGTCTCATCTTCCTGCTGCGGGTTGCCATTGATCCAGACCGTGCGCTTGCCGCTACTACGGGTGACGATTCCGTTTACCGTGAGCGTTGAATCAGTCGCAATCTGTGGTTTGTCGAGAGTGTTCATTTCTCGACGCTGATCGAGTTGCTGACGCCGTTCAGGGGTGAAGAACAAACGACCGATGGCCTCCTCGGCAACTGCTGCCGGGTTTGCCAACAGCCAGCCAAGCAGCCCGGCAACGCGGGCATTCCTGGCCATGAGCGAGAACCTGGTCATGGATGGGTTTTCTCTTTCCTACTTCCGACTCACTTCGTGCAGCGTCAGCCAGTCGATTTCACAGTTGGCGAGAAGGTTTTCTCGCCCACCAGCACTCTCATCGGCGTTTGTCGGCCGGCGTTCGATGGCACAGGCTTTGATCAGGACCAAAGCCTTCGCCTGACTGCGCAAATCGCCGAGCAGCCGCAGCAGGTCCTCTTCATGGAGCAATTTCACCTGCAATTTCATGGTACTGCTGGCAAAGGAAAAATCACCGGCCGAGTTGCCGTCGAGCAAGCGTTGTGGTGCGATCTCATATTGCAGATCAAGCAGGCGACGTTTGTCACGAATCTCCTTGAGCAATTCCACCCAGTCCAGGCGCTGCTCGTCGCCAATCATGCCACGCTCCTGCAGCTTGTTGAAAAGAATCGATTTCTGCTTGATCTCGTTTTCCTCGTCACGCACCCTTTTGAGCTTGCCGTCTGCCTCGTCACGCTCTGTCGTGGCGGCCTGCTTGGCGAATTGGGCGCTGTCTCGGGTGTGATGCGAGAGATACAGTACCGCCGCTGCAGTGGCAAACATCGACACGGTGGCCAGAATGCTCGCCCGCAACTTGCGCAGATCGGCGAAATCGATCTTCATCAGTCGATCGCCCTGCGGATCTGGAGTTTGAACACGCGCGGCTGCAGGTCGTCGACCGCCGCATCGCCTCCTTTGAGCGACTTCCCAGAGGCAACGTCAAAAGGCTGCTGCAATACCTCGACCTGCAGTTTTGGATGGTGCTTCAGGGCATCGACCAGCCTGTTGAACACAGCCAGTATCTGCCTCGGATGGCTGTCAGGACCCGGTCGCAGAGTACCGCGCACGACTGCAAGCTCGCTATCGACAGAAGGTGTGTGCTGTGCTCCTGCCGTGGCAGCCTCCCGTGACGCATGCACAGCCACTTTCCACTCGATACTGTCAAGTTCGACCGAACTGTCGCCCTGCAGGGCCTGACTAATTTCACGAAACAAATCAGCGGGCGAGGTATTGCCTTTTTCCAATTCGAGATAGCGATCAATGACTCGGCGCAAGGTCTCGGTGCTCGTTGGGATTGCCGGAAAAGTCCTGATCATGTGATCGTAACGCTGGCGGGCCAGCGCAGTTTCCGCATGAATCATTTCGGTTTCCCGGCTGAGTCGATAGGCATCGTAGAACTGTTTGCCGGACCATAGCAGACAGCCGAGCAGCACGGCTGCGCCCATATTCCGGAGGACCGAGCGGATCCGCCAGAGATGGTAGTGATGGCGCTGCTGGGCGCTGGCAAACTGGGTGCGAGGTGGGTCTGTGGCCAGCAGATGGAGCACCAGTGTCTCGCAACGGATGTCCGTCGGCGGTGTCTTGAGATGGCAGATGCGCGCGCAGTCCTCGATGTCAAGGATCACGAACGACAAGGTTTCGCTGTTCACACACCGGCTCTCGACGGTCGTTCTGGCGTTCGCATGCACAAGGAGATACGCGCGGATCGGTTGCTGACGACCCAGGAGGCGCTGGCTAACAAGATACTGTTGCAGCTTGCGTGCTTCACTCGAAAATGTCTGCGCAATGCTGTCCATGCTGTTGTTTGGTAGGTGGGTGAGGCGGCTGAAATGCAGTTCGCCCTTTTCCACATAGGTCTGCCGGATGCTTTGATCCTGAATCGTCAACAACAGGC
The DNA here is from genome assembly GCA_002425405.1 of Candidatus Accumulibacter vicinus. Taxonomy (GTDB): domain Bacteria; phylum Pseudomonadota; class Gammaproteobacteria; order Burkholderiales; family Rhodocyclaceae; genus Accumulibacter; species Accumulibacter vicinus. The sequence continues at coordinate 38,838 of DIME01000125.1, read as the reverse complement.
AGCGCTCGTCTACGACACCGAGCTTCCTGAGCAGCAATGGACTTAACAGGGGGAGCGAATAAATGCCGGTGAGGGCCGTCTCGGCGCTCGCCAGGGCCGTCAGCCAGGGAGAGAACGCTTCGTTATTGGTGAGTGCGGCAAGCATGATGCGCTCGTTCCTGCGCCGTGATTTTTCGTGTCCGAGCGAGACTGAGGTCGTCAGAGAAGCATTGAAGAACTGCTGTCCGAGTTTGCGCGTGATGATCGAGCGGCGATCTTCACCACGCAGGAAAGGGATCGTTTCAATGTGGAAACCTTCTTCCGCGACGTTGGCCAGAATGGTAAAAATGCTTTTAGAATGATTCCCGAGATAGCGGGTGAATTCTAGCTTGCCTGCTTCAGTCGCTTCAAAGACGCCTTCTCTGGTCAACATTCCGGCTTGCCAGTTGAACGCCGTCAGCTGATGCGGACTGAGATAGATGAGGCGGCGGGCGTGCATGACATCAGGCCTTGAGCTTGCTGATCACATCGTAAACGGGTCCGAGAACCGACAGCATGATCCACCCGAGCAGGCTGCCCATCACCAACGTCAGCAGCGGTTCAATCACCTGTTGCAATCTCTGGACCGATTCCCTGACGTCGCGGTTATAGAAATAACTGACATTCAGGAGCGCCTCATCAAGCGCGCCCGTACTTTCGCCAACGCGCAGCATCCTGATCACCAGCGGCGGGAAGAAACCGATACTACGAAAAGCGGCCGTCACGTTCTGTCCCTCGCCGATCAGTTGTTCGACACGCTCCAGACCCCGGCGAATGACCAGGTTGCCGACGATGTCCTGCGTCGTTCGGATCGACTCGAGAATCGGGATCCCGGATGCATAGAGCAGGGCAAAAGTATTGGCAAAACGGGCGAGGACGATCTTGCGCTGGATGTCGCCAAACAGCGGTAGCCCCAGCTTCAGGACATCAAAACGGAAACGTGCCAAGGGATTGCTGTGCAACAGGATCCGCAGCCCGAGTCCGGTCAGTGCCAGCAGCAACAGTAGCAGGTACCAATAGGCAACCATCAGATCGGAAATGAAGAAGAGGATCTGCGTCTGCAGGGGCAGGACCTGCCCCATGCTCTTCACAAAAATCTTGAGCTGTGGAACCAGGTAGACCATCAGGAAAAACGTGGCGGCCAGCACCGTCATTGCAACGAACACCGGGTAGGCGATGATCCTCTTCGTTTGCGCAGCGAGTTCATCCTCCCACTTCAGCGATTCGTCGAGACTCTGCAGGACTTCCGGCAAGCGGCCGGTGGCTTCACCAGCACGAATCAGGCTGACAAAGACTTTGTTGAAGACGCGCGGATGACTGTCCATGCCTTGCGAAAGAGTCTGGCCACCTTCGATCGATTCGATCAGGCTGGCCACCACTTCGCGAAAGCGTGGGTGCTCAAGACTGTCGCGCAGATCGGTCAGGCCTTCGAGGATGGGCACGCCGGCGCGCACCAGTTGCTGCAGATGAAAGCAGAAGTGAATGAGCTCCCGGCGCGGCACCCTGCCACGCTCAAGAAGGCCGCGGTTACTGACCAGCTCGCCGTTGACCAGGTCAAGCTCCATGCGTCGCAGTCGCATCTCCAGGTCCACGAGGTTGATGGCGTCAATTCTGCCCAATACCATGCGTCCCTCTGGATTAACCGCCTTGTAGGTGTAGAGGGGCATGGCGGCTACATCCGGTCGGTCAGGTCGACGACGCGACCAACTTCTTCGAGGGAGGTGGAGCCGTCGAGAACGCGGCGCAAGCCGTCGTCGGCAAGCGTGACGAAACCCTGTCGGTCGGCAAGTTGCCGCATTTCGCGAAGCGTGCTGCGACGAGAGATCAGTTCGTCCATGTCACCGGTAATCCGCAGCAACTCCATGATCGCCAGGCGTCCACGATAACCCTGGAACTCACAGCGCTCACAACCATCTGGCCGGTAGATGACCGGCCGCGGTGCCTCGGCCGGGCTGCCCAGCAGGCAAGTCTCGTGCGCTTCGGGCTGGTAGGGAATCTTGCAGTGCACACAGAGACGTCGTACCAGCCGTTGCGCGACGATACCAATGATGTTGCCGGCCATGATGTCCGGCAGGATGCCGATATCCAGCAGGCGCGGAATGGCACCCAGGGCAGAATTGGTGTGCAGCGTCGAGTACACCTGGTGACCGGTCATCGCTGCACGCAGCGCCATCTCCGCGGTGTCGGCGTCACGGACCTCACCAACCAGGATGATGTCCGGATCCTGGCGCATCATCGAGCGGATTCCATTGGCGAAATCGAGCTTCATCGAGTCGGCAGCGGAGGTCTGCCGGACCAGGGTCATCGGGTATTCGACAGGATCTTCGAGAGTCATGATGTTGACACCCTCGGAGTTGATGTGATTGAGCACCGAATAGAGCGTTGTCGTCTTGCCGCTGCCGGTTGGCCCGGTCACGAACACGATTCCTTCGGGACGGGCGATCATCAGTTTGAGCAGGTTGAGTTGCGTCTCGGCAAGACCCAGTCCTGCGAGCGGTACGATCCCCTTCTGGCGATCGAGAATACGCAGAACGATATTCTCGCCGTGAATCGTCGGTTGTACCGAGGCTCGAAAATCAACCTGCCGACCACGCATGTTGAGCGAGATGCGGCCGTCCTGGGGCGCACGCGTTTCAGCGATGTTCATTCCCGACAGCACCTTGATCCGCACCGCCATTGCCGGCCAGTAGGTCTTATGCAGCGAGCGAATCTGCCGAAGCATGCCGTCGATTCGGTATCGAATGCGCAGGAAGCTCGCTTCCGGCTCGAAATGGATGTCGGAAGAGTCACGCTTGACGGCGTCAGTCAGGATCGAGTCGATCAGGCGGACGACCGGCTGGCTGTATTCGTCAGCGGAAGACTGCAGGCTGAGGAAGTCGATCTCACCGGTTTCGATTTCGTGCAGGATGCCGTCGATCGACAGCTCATGACCATAGCACTGATCGATGCTGCGATCGATTTCGGTCTCACCGGCGAGCAGGGTGTCGATCACGATTTCATCGCCGGTCAGGCTACGGATCCTGTCCAGGGCAACGATGTCGTTGATGTCGGCAATGGCGACCGTCAGGCGCAGATTCTCTGCATCGTAGTCGAGTGGCAGCACATGATGACGCTTGGCGAGGTCGCGAGGGACGAGTCTCAGCGCCGAAGGATCGATAATCGCATTCGATAAATCGATACTTTGTTTGCCCAGACTTTCAGAGAGCGCGTCGCGAAGAGTCGCTTCGGAGACGAAACCAAGCGCGACCAGGAGCTTCCCGATCGGATGATTCGACTTCAATTGCTCCAGCAAGGCGATCCGCAGCTGATCCTCACTAAGGATGCCCTTGCTGATCAGGATCTGACCAAGCGGCCGCAAAGGGGAATGATCGGCGAAAGAATGCAGGTTCATGAGCGGCTTGGCCGGCAATTCAGACGAATGGATCGCTGCACGTGGACAAGATCACGGTTGCAATTCAAGGATGCGTTGTTCGGCGGCCTGCGGGTCGAAGGTGCCATGCCGTGTTGCGGCAGCACTCAGCGCCATCCGGTAGTACTGTGCCGCCAGCTTGCTCTGGCGAAGATGGTCAAGGCTGACCGCAACGTTGAAAATGTAATCGGCATTATCGGGATCTGCCGCATAGGCTTGAAAATAGGCCTGCTGCGCCTCGCGCCAACGACCCTGCCGGGCATACAGGTTGCCCAATGCAAAATGCAGTACAGCCGAGTCCGGCTGACTGGCGAGCAGGATCTTCAAACGGCTTTCGGATGAACCCGTGTCGTTCTGCCCGCGCAGGTTGATCAGCGCCGCCTGCGCGGTGGCATCGCTGGGATCGGACTCAAGTACCCGCAGGTACAAGTCCTGCGCACGCTCGAACTGGCTGCGGCGAATGGCTATCGCCGCCAGGCCGAGAAGCGCATCGGGATTCCTGGCGTCGCTACGCAGCACTTCCTCGTAGCCACTCTGTGCGTCGTCAAGCTTGTTCGCCTGCCACGCTTCGTAAGCTTGGTTCAGCGTCTGGTTCTGTATCGCCCGCCTGTTGCCGGTACGGAAAACGCCCGCCGTTTCGCCTGGCAGCGAACTCGCGGTACTGCTGCGCAGCCGCTCCGGACGCGTTGCGGGGAGGCTCGGTGCCGGCGCTGCGCGTGGCGATTCGACGGCAATTTCCGGCCGGGCCAGGGGCGTCCCGGCCGCCGCCTGCAGCGGCGCCCCAGGTGGCGGGGCTGGCGGCGGGTTTGCTGACAGTGTAGCGGCCATCGGTCTGCGCAGCGAGCCACCTGAGATGATCTGCAACTGCCACCAGAAGTAGCCGCCGATAGCCAGCATCGCGATAGCGCCGAATCCGAGGAAAAGCCATAGAGCTGTGCGCGACCTCGGGACCTGTTTGACGGCAAACACATTTCCCGCCGCGATCCGTGCCGCGGTGTCGCTACTGCCGAGGTCGGCCGGCGGCAGTTCCGGCCGACCTCGGCTCGGCGGCGTTGCCGTGGCTTCAGTTGCTGGACCCGGTGCGTCTGTATCGAGAGGTCTGGAGAGCGGTGGCGGCGTCCGTCTCTGGGGACTCGGCGCGGGTGTTTCCAGCGGGTCGAGGCGCAGTTCAAGCGGGTCGCCACTGCTGGTCAGGCCGGCAGCCTGCCGTTTGGCCTCCTCGGCACGGCGCAGCGCATCCATCAGCAGACTCACTGCAGCGGCTCCGGAGGCTGGTCAGGCGACGAGAAAGGGCGGTAGACCTGGTCGTTCCTGAAGAAATCCCGGTTCGGCAGGGACTCCCTGAAGCTGCTGAAATCACCCTCGATCGAAGCGTCCCTGATCACCGTCGGACGCAGGAGAACGACGAGTTCGGATTTGGCCGAGGAGTTCGAACGGGTATTGAACACTTCACCAAGAAAAGGGATATCCCCAAAGCCTGGCATGCGGCCGTCGCGGTTATCCAGCCGATCTTCCATCAGGCCGCCAAGGACCGCGATGTCGCCACTTTCGACACGCATCATCGACTCGATCTCGCGCATGCGAATCTGCGGCACCAGGTTCTTGATGTTATTCTTGGCAAGTTCCGGATTGGGATCCTGCTTCAGTTCGGCGATACTCGAAATCGATGGCCGTACGCTCAGGGTGACGGTGCCGTTGTCACTGATCTGCGCGGTCAGGCTCATGAAGAACCCGATCGAAACGGATTGTGGTGTCGTCGTCGTGGTCACGGTGGCGTTGGTGTTGGTGTTGCCGGGAACGACGTCCTGCTTGACGTTGAAGTAGACGAAATCCTCGGAAACCTTGAGCGTTGCCGTCTGGTTGTTGAGCACTGCGAGCTTGGGACTGGAGAGCACCTTGACGGTACCGAAAGCACGTAACAACTCCACCGTTGCCAGCAGATTCAGCGGGTTGATCTGTCTGTACTTGATGACGTATGGTGTCACGGCACTGGGCACGTTGGTCGTCAACGTCGGTTTGCTGATGCTGTAGTCGGTGCCACTGGTCAGGCGACTCCACTCGATGCCTTGTTGGTAGCCATCGCTCAACGTGACTTCGATGATCGTCGCTTCGATCAGCACCTGCCTTCTTGCGCCACTCATGACCCGATCGAGAAACTCCTGCACTTTTTCGTGTTGCCTGGCAGTGGCTCTGACAGTGATCACCCCGCCTTCCGGGTTGGCGATTACCGACGCTGCTTCGCGGAAGGTCATGCGCTTGACGACAGAGGCTCCGGTATTTTGCAGTGTGGCGGGATTCGGACTGCCGGCCAGGGACTGCACCATCTGGCCGACCACACGCGCCGCGGTATTCGCCGGGGCTGGCGTACCGGTGCCGGTCGTACTCTGCGCCGCGGTTTGTTCGGTGACTGTCTCGGTCGACCCTTCCGGGAAAATCTTGTCGGTTTCGTGCAGCAGTTCTTTCAGGTTCTTCTCGAGAGTTTCCCAAAAGCGGTTTCTCGACTTGTTCTCGATCTGGATGCGCGAGGTGTTGCCGGTGCCGGCGGCGCCACTGCCGCCGGCTGTCAGCGAGCTGGTTGAAATCTGTGTGCTCGTCGATACAGTCCCCGTGACATCGCGGGCAATGTTGACGTAGTCAACCTTGTAGTTCTTGAGGTAAGGAGAGTCAGGCATCACCACCAGGTTCGGGCCTTCCATCTCGAAGCGCATGTCGACCTGTTTGGCAATGCGGGTGAGCAATTGTGGCAGCGTCTGGTCAATCGCGTTGAGGGTCACCGACCCGATGAGCCCGGGATGAATGTCTACGTTCAGTCTGGCGTCGCGGGCAAGGGCAAACAGCAGGTCATGAACCTGGACGTTGTTGACGACGACGCTGTAGGTTTCAGTCTTGCCGATGATCCTGGGTCTGGGCAGCACGACACTTTGCTGAACAGGCTGGGGAATTGCCCCCTGGATTTTGGGGGCACTTGCGGCCTGCAGATGTCCGGCAGATGGCCCCTTGCTCAGCGTGCTCGGAGTGCAGGCACAAAGCAGCATGGCGAGAGAAATGACACCAGGAATGCGCCACATGCGCAGATTTTTCAGGGACACGCTCAAGCTTGATCCAGTCAAAGGGAGTTTATGATACCATGCCGAAAATTCCACACAAGCACATGATTTTTATTGAATTACTGATAACTACCCGGGCCTTCTGAGGTGTGGCGGGCGGAGTTTGGCAACCGCCCGCACATAGGGCTTGCTCTCTGGGCTGACTTCTCCAAGCGTCGCCAGCGCGGCAATCGCCTGCTCGCGGGAAGGGTAGTCGCCGTAAATGACGCCGAGTCTTTCTCGACCGCCGACCCGTGAACGATAAACCCGAACTTGCCGCAAATCGAGGGTTCTCGTGTGGTTAACGATGAAATCCGCGACTTCCCGCTGGCTACCGGCGTCGGCCATCAACAGTTGAATGAAATAATGGCTGTCCGGGGTCTGCGCCAGCCAGTCTTCGGTTGCGGCAATGCGCTCGGCAAGCGTGTCCAGTTTGGCGGTACCGAGCGTTGCCTTCGTTGGGAACGTCAGCTCAGGGGCCACTACTAAGGACGTGGTCGAGGCTTGGTTCTCCTGCAGGATGGCCGGAGCCAAAGGTGTCGCCTTGTTCGCCGCCGCTGTCGGCAGGCCGCTGGCATGGTCGCTGGTGGCAAGGTAGGCTAGTCCGCTGAGCGCACAGAGGGCGGTGGTGGCACCCACCCACAGCCAGCGCGTGCGCCCCGGGTCAGCGATGCACTTGAACTGGGCGTCGCGAATCGCTGCCCGGACCTGCCTGCCATCGATCTGGTGCACCCCTTCGGAAAATGCGGCCAGCAGGGCTTTGTCGGCGAGAATGTTGATGCGCCGGGTCAGACCCTCGGAGGCCCGGCAGATCAACTGAATGGCGCGCCGGGTAAACAGATCCGGGCCATGATAGCCCGCAGTGCGCAGGCGAAACATCAGATACACGGCAACGTCATTGCGGTGCAACGGTTCGAGCCTGAAGTGGTGGGTAATGCGGTCGTTGAGCTGGCGCAGGGCGGGTTCACCGAGGCGCTGATCCAGTTCAGGTTGACCGAAGAGCACGATCTGTAGCAGCTTGTGCCGGCTTGATTCCAGGTTGGAAAGCAGGCGAACCTCTTCGAGTGCCGCCAGTGGCATGGCATGCGCCTCATCGATCAGGGCGACGACCTGGCGACCGTCAGCGTAGATTCTCAGCAGACGCTCCTGTAGGGACCGCAACAGCGAATGGCCATGCCCTTGCTGTAGTGGAATCCGCAATTCCTCGGCAATGGCATAAAGGATCTCGGCATGCGACAGCAAGGGGTTGGCCAGATAGATCGTCTCGACCTGACCCGAAAGTTTTTCCAGCAGCATCCGGCAGAGCATCGTTTTACCGCTACCGACCTCGCCGCTGACCTTGACGATACCTTCATCGTGGTTGATCGCGTAGATCAGCGCATCGAGCGTAGCGCCCCGGTTGGCCCCTGCGAAAAAAAACTCGGTGTGCGGTGTAATGCGGAAAGGCGCCTGTTGCAGTCCGAAATGGTCCAGGTACATCACTGCTCCCGCGCTGAGGATTCCATCCGATTATAGAGTGTCGTGCGGTGCATGCCGAGCAGGCGTGCCGCCTGACTGACATTCCCATGCGCCAGCTTCAATGCAGCCTCGATGTAACCGCGTTCGGTGGCATCGAGCAGGCGATCGAGGTTGAAGGGAACTCTTTGCCGCAGGCGATGCGTTGCCGCAGCGATGAACGCATCGCCGGTCGCTGCATCCGCCCCGCTTGGCGAACTCACTGCGACCTCCTGTGGCTCGTCGGGTAGATCAAGTTCTGCTGCCAGCGCGGCGGTGTCGACAATCTGTCCCGAGTGCCGGGTAGTCAAGCGGATGATAATGTTGCGTAGCTCGCGAACGTTGCCGGGGAAACTGTAGCTGCACCACAAATCTGTCGCTTCCGCCGAGAGGCTGAACGGCCGCTGCTGTGTTTGTGCCGCGTAGAGTTCTCTGAAGTGGTCGAGAAGGACGAGCCTGTCCTCGCCCATCTCGCGCAAGGGCGGTGCGACGATTGAACAAACCGACAGCCGATGGTAGAGATCAGCCCGAAAGTTGCCTGCCTTGACCTCTTTGCGCAGGTCGCGGTTGGTAGCGGCGATGATGCGTGCCCGGCTGAAGCGCTTCTGGGTTTCGCCAACGCGTTGGTACTCTCCGTTTTCCAATACTCGCAGCAGCTTGGCCTGGAGGTCGAGTGCCAGTTCGCCAATCTCGTCGAGAAACAGTGTGCCGTCCGCAGCATCTTCGAAATAACCGGCCTTCATCGCTACCGCACCGGTGAAAGCGCCTCTGGCGTAGCCGAACAAGGTCGCTTCAATCAGGCTGGGCGAGATCGCGGCGCAATTGATCGCCAGGAATGGCCGGTCGCGGCGCTGGGTATGGTAATGCAGACAGCTCGAGGCAATGACCTCCTTGCCACTGCCCGATTCCCCTTCGATCAGTACCGGAAACTGTAGGTCACTATACTGCAGGAGTTGCAACCGCAGTTTTTGTATGGCCGGACTGTTGCCGAGCAACGATGAAGTGCCTTCATTGCGCCCGTCGTCTACCATGCTAAACGTCAGCGCACCCGTGAGAACTTGCTGCAAGTCACCGGGGCTGCACGGTTTGGCAACGAAATCAACGGCGCCGAGAGTGCGCGCGTGACGCGCATTGCCCTCGTCGCTTTGCCCGGAGAGGACCACGATGCGGATCTTGGGCGCGACCTTGAGCAGGTCTACAATCAGCGAAAAACCCTCATCCGGACGGTGTGGAACGGGCGGCAGGCCGAGGTCAACCAGCGCCAATTCGGGCGTTTTGCGCAATTGTCGAAGCAGTTGCAGGCAATGCGGGCGAGAATGACTGGTGATCACTTCAAAAAACGGACTCAGCGAAAAACTCAAGGTGTCACAGATCAGCGCATCATCATCAATGATGAGCAACAAGGGCTTTTCGGGCAGAGAGTTTCCTGAGAGGGTGGGCATGCAAGGCTTGTGATCGTGGCAGAAAGAGCCTGATGGACATTATTCCACAATTATATTGGCGGCAAGTATTTCACGGTGACGTGCAAGGGGGTCAGGTATAATCCATACTTTGTCCTGGGTGCGATGCGGTGGCTGCTGATCATCTTGTCGAGATCAGGGATCTCGACTTTGCCTACGAAGATCGACTGATCCTCAACGGGATCAGTCTACAGATCCCGCGCGGCAAGGTTGTGGCCATCATGGGTGGTTCGGGTTGTGGCAAGACGACCCTGTTGCGACTGATTGGCGGACAGCTCAGGCCAAGCCGCGGCGAGGTGTTGGTCGATGGCCAGGCAGTCCAGCGCCTGCGTAACGACGAGCTCTATGCTCTGCGCCGGCGCATGGGGATGCTCTTCCAGTTTGGCGCACTGTTCACCGATATCTCGGTATTTGAGAACGTCGCCTATCAAATGCGGGAACACACCGATCTGCCCGAAGAATTGATCCGTGACATGGTATTGATGAAACTCAATGCTGTTGGCCTGCGCGGCGCGCATCATCTGATGCCGGCAGAACTTTCCGGCGGCATGGCCAGACGAGTCGCACTGGCGCGGGCGATTGCGCTTGATCCGATGTTGATCATGTATGATGAACCTTTCGCTGGTCTCGATCCGATTTCACTGGGCGTCATCGGGCACCTGATCCGCAGTCTCAATGATGCATTGGGTGCCACGACCATCATGGTCACCCACGACATTCAGGAGTCTTTGCTGATCGTCGATTTCATTTATTTCATGTCCGAAGGAAAAATCGTCGCGCTCGGAACGCCGGACGAGATTCGTGCGTCGAAGCATCCCTTTGTCCATCAGTTTGTTTTCGCCGAGGCGGACGGACCGGTACCATTCCACTATCCGGCGGCTCCGCTCGTCCGGGAACTGCTCGGGAAAAGTGCGTATGCGCAGCCATAGGCCGGGTCCAGGTGCAATCGTGGCAATGCTCACCCGCCTTGGTCACCATGTCAATGGCGCGCTGCAGCGACTGGGTTTTGCGGCACGTTTTTTCGTCATGGTGCTGCTCTGGTCCAGCCAGTCTTTCCGACGCCTGCATCTGACGATTCGGGAAGTCTATTATGCCGGTTTCCAGTCGCTGCTGATCATCATGGTCTCCGGGCTGTTCATCGGCATGGTGCTGGGCATGCAGGGCTACGAAACCTTGCAGCGCTACGGCTCCGCTGACGCCCTCGGGGTGCTGGTCGCGCTGTCGCTGGTACGGGAACTTGGCCCGGTGGTGGCTGCCTTATTATTTGCTTCGCGAGCCGGTTCGTCGATTACGGCCGAAATCGGGCTGATGAAGGCGACCGAGCAACTCACCGCAATGGACATGATGGCGGTCAATCCGATTGCCCGTGTCGTTGCACCACGTTTCTGGGGCGGTGTGATCTCGATGCCCTTGCTGGCGGCGCTTTTTTCGGCCACCGGGGTGTTCGGTGGCTATCTGATCGGGGTAGTCTTCATCGGCGTCGATGAAGGCGCGTTCTGGTCGCAAATGCAGGCATCGGTTGATTTTCGCTATGACGTCTGGAGCGGTATCGTCAAGAGCTTCGTTTTCGGCATCGCCGTTTCGCTGATTGCCGTTTTCGAGGGTTACGATGCGCAACCAACTGCCGAAGGAGTTTCAAGCTCAATCAAGGGCACCGTCGTCAAATCGGCATTGGCGATCCTGTCACTCGACTTTGTGTTGACTTCGTTCATGTTCCGGGAGGCTTGATGAGTCGCAAGTTGCTCGACCTGTGGGTCGGTATTTTTGTTGCCATGGGCTTTGCTTCGTTGCTGTTCCTGGCGCTGAAGGTCGGCAATCTGGCAGCCGCCAATTTTTCCGAGACTTACCCTTTGACCGCCAAATTCGTCAACATCGGTGGACTGAAGGTACGTGCCCCCGTCAAGAGCGCCGGCGTGGTCGTCGGGCGTGTCGCGGATATCCGTTTTGACCCGGAGACTTATGAGGCCGTGGTGACCATCAACATTGACGGCCGCTATCATTTTCCGAAGGATACCTTTGCCTTGATCCTGACCGCCGGCTTGCTTGGCGAACAGTACATCGGACTGGATCCGGGCGGAGATGCGGCGATGCTGAAGGCCGGCGAGGTGATCGCCAAGACGCAGTCGGCGGTGGTACTGGAAAAGCTGATCAGTCAGTTCATGTTCAACAAAGCGTCCGAAGGACCAGTCGAGAAATAGGATGAAGGGGAAATCAGTGAAACCATGCCTTTCAACAATGCGCGTGTCCTGTCTCGCCTGCGCGGCAGTGATGCTTGCTGCAAGCGGCTGCGCAACGACCGCAAACAATCCTAAAGACCCCTTCGAGGGTTTCAACCGTGCAATGTTTGCCGTCAACGAAGGCCTCGACGTGGTCGTCAAACCGGTTGCCCAAGGCTATGACTACGTCGCGCCGCTACCGGTGAAGGTGCTTGTCGGCAACTTCTTTGGCAATCTCTTGGATGCCTGGACCGCGGTAAACAATCTGCTGCAGGGCAAAGGTGGGCAAGCCGCTTCCGATGCCGGCCGGGTGTTGGTCAACAGCACCATCGGTATTGGCGGTGCTTTCGACGTGGCTGCCGAAATGGGTCTGGCCAAACACTCGGAAGACTTCGGGCAGACTCTCGGCAAATGGGGAGTCCCTGATGGCCCTTACTTCTACTGGCCACTGATCGGGCCACGAACGACACGCGATACCTTCGGCTGGATGGTCGACACTTTTCTGTTTTACGATCCGGTATGGCGTCTCGATGACATACCATTGCGCAACAGCCTGTTGGCAACGCGCTATATCCACTTGCGGGCAAGCCTGCTGCCTACCGACAAGGTGGTCGCAGAAGCCGCGTTTGACAAATACGACTACATCAGGGATGCCTACCTGCAACATCGCCGGAGCGAGATCTTCGACGGAGAACTGCCGCACGAGGTTCCTGAGGATCAGTCATTGCGCTAGGTCGATACCCGCTGCTTCATCAGAATCCCCGAATCCTAGGAAATATCCATGAAACCGATATTGTCAATGCTGTTTGCTCTGTTGTTCGTGCTGGCACCTGCCAGCGCACAGGAACTGGCTCCAGATGCCATGGTTCGACAAGTCACCGAGGATGTATTGACCGTCGTTCGTCAGGACAAGGACATTCAGAGCGGCAATACCCAAAAAGCGATCGATCTGGTCGAAGCCAAGGTGCTCCCGTATTTCAACTTCCAGCGAATGACCGCGCTGGCTGTTGGACGTGACTGGAACAAGGCGACGCCGGAACAGAAGAAGCTCCTCACGGAGGAGTTCAGGACGCTCTTGGTGCGCACCTACTCGAACGCGCTGACCTCCTACAAGAACCAGACAGTCGTCTATAAGCCCAGCAAAATCCCGGAAGGCGAGACCACTGTGGTAATCAGGACCGAAGTCGTACAGCCCGGCAGCAAGCCCGTCCAGCTCGATTACTCGCTCGAGAAGCAGGGTCATGGCTGGAAGGTTTACGACGTGATTGTGGCTGGTGTCAGCCTGGTCACCAATTATCGCGATACCTTCAAGCAGGAAGTGAACAACACCGGTATCGACGGCCTGATCACGATGCTCAGCAATCGCAACAAGCAACTCGCAGCCGGCAAGAAATGATCGAGCATGCCGACGGCAGCCTGCGCGTGACCGCGCCGATGGTCATTGTCAACGCGCGCTCGTTGCTTGAGGCCGGGCGTCATTGCCTACGCTCAGGCCACCTGAGCGAGCTGGTGGTACTTGACCTCGTGGCTGTTGCCGAGGTGGATTCCTCGGCCCTGAGTGTTGTTCTTGCCTGGCTGCGCACCGCTGCCGAGCGCGGCATCCGCCTGCGACTGGCTAATCCACCGGCAAACCTGATCAGTCTGGCGACCCTGTACGGCGTCGCTGAACTGCTACCGCTCGCCTGAGCGGACGCACAAGCCTCGTCACAAAGCCAAGCCCCATGCCTTTTGCGGTTGCAGTTGAGCGTGTTGAAAAGCGCTTTGGCTCTCTGTTGGCGCTTGCCGGTGTGTCGCTGCAGATCAGCGAGGGGGAGTTTTTTGGTCTGCTGGGACCCAACGGTGCCGGCAAGACCACCCTGATTTCCTGCCTGGCTGGTCTCTCTCGTCCAAGTGCCGGCAAGCTGGTAGTGATGGGATACGATGTGGTCAGCAATTACCGCGCCGCACGGCGGCTGCTTGGGGTGGTGCCCCAGGAACTCGTTTTTGACCCGTTCTTTACTGTACGTGAGACCTTGCGCATTCAATCCGGCTATTTTGGAATTCGCCACAATGAAGACTGGATCGACGAGATTCTCGCCAACCTGGATCTGACCGGCAAAGCGGATACCAATATGCGTCGCCTGTCCGGCGGCATGAAACGCCGGGTCCTCGTCGCCCAGGCACTGGTGCATAAACCGCCGGTCATTGTTCTCGACGAACCGACCGCCGGAGTCGACGTCGAACTTCGGCAAGGCTTGTGGCAATTCATCCGGCGCCTGAATCGTGATGGGCACACGGTGATCCTGACCACGCATTATCTCGAGGAAGCCGAAGCCCTGTGTGGGCGAATTGCGATGCTCAAACAGGGACGTGTGGTCGCTCTGGATACGACCAGCAACCTGTTGGCACGCTTCGCCGGTCATACCCTGGCCCTGCGCCTGGCAGGTTCTGCGAAGCTGCCACCAGAGCTCTCTGCGCGCGCAACGCAAAACGAGGGCATGTGGACCTTTCGTCTCGGCAGTCTTGGCGAAATCGAACCGCTTCTCGCCGCCATGCGTGAGGCCGGTTGCGTCATTGACGATCTGCGCCTGACGCAGGCCGACCTGGAAGATGTTTTCCTGGGGGTGATGCAGAGTAGCGATTACCGCAAGGAAACCGTACCATGATCTCCGGTTTCCGGACCTTGCTCTACAAGGAAGTTCTGCGCTTCTGGAAGGTGAACTTTCAGACCATCGCTGCGCCGGTACTGACGGCCGTGCTCTATCTGATGATCTTTTCGCATGTACTCGAAGCCCAGTTGCAGGTGCATGGCATCGCCTACACCAGCTTTCTGATTCCCGGCCTGGTGATGATGTCGGCGCTGCAGAACGCCTTCGCCAACAGTTCTTCCAGTCTGATTCAGTCGAAGGTGACGGGCAGCGTGATTTTCGTTCTCCTGCCACCGATCTCCTACGTCGAGTTCTTTTTCGCCTATGTCGTCGCGGCGGTCCTGCGCGCTTTGATGGTGGCTCTGGGCGTACTGCTGGTAACGATCTGGTTTGCTGTACCGGCCATGGTGGCACCGCAGTGGATTCTGCTGTTCCTCGTTCTCGGTGGTGGGACGATGGGAGCGTTGGGCATGATCGCCGGCATCTGGGCTGACAAGTTCGACCAATTGGCGGGTTTTCAGAATTTCCTGATCATGCCGCTGACGATGCTCTCCGGCGTTTTCTACTCCCTGCATTCGCTCCCCGTATTCTGGCAACAGGTATCGCGTTTCAATCCCGTCTTCTATATGATCGATGGCTTCCGCTTCGGGTTTTTCGGCGTCTCGGACGTGCCGCCAGAAAACAGTCTGGCAGTCGCTGGCACGAGCTTCCTGATGGTGTCGGCGGCAACCCTGGCACTCCTCCGGAGTGGTTACAAACTGAGGTCCTGAATCATGATGCACCCTGAACAACTCCAGAAAATCATCGCCGAAGGCCTGCCCTGCGAGCACCTGCAAGTAGTGGGTGATGGCCACCACTTCGAGGCACTGATCGTCAGTGCCGAATTTTCTGGAAGGAATCGCGTACAGCGGCAGCAGCGCGTCAACGAAGTATTGCGGCTGCATTTTGACAGCGGTGATTTGCACGCCCTATCGATGAAAACCCAGACCCCTGAAGAGTGGAGTGCAGCGAGTGGATAAGCTGCTGATCCAGGGGGGTCTGCCGCTCTCCGGCGAGATCGCCATTTCCGGTGCCAAGAATGCAGCGCTGCCGATCCTCTGCGCCAGTTTGCTCGCGTCCGAGACGCTACATCTAAGCAACGTGCCGCGACTCAAGGACATCTCGACGATGCTCCGTCTGATCGAGCAAATGGGCGTCGCGATCACTCGTGAGAGTGTCGATGGTGTGCTCTTGAACAGCCTCGGCCTCAACAACCCGCTTGCCCCCTACGACATGGTCAAAACCATGCGGGCCTCGATCCTGGTGCTCGGCCCCTTGCTGGCGCGTCATGGCGAAGCAAGGGTATCGCTACCGGGAGGCTGTGCGATTGGTGCCCGGCCGGTCGAACAGCACATCAAGGGCTTGCAGGCGATGGGGGCGAAGATCCATGTCGAGCACGGCTACATTCATGCCAAGGCAGGGGCCGGAGGCCTCAGGGGAGCGCATATTGTGACCGACATGGTCACCGTCACCGGAACCGAAAACCTGATGATGGCCGCGGTCCTGGCCGAAGGCGAAACGATCATCGAGAATGCTGCGCGTGAGCCCGAGGTCGTCGATCTGGCCAACTGCCTGATTTCAATGGGTGCGCGGATTTCTGGTGCCGGTTCCGACAAGATTCGTATCCGTGGCGTTGCGCGCCTGCACGGCGCATCGCATTCGATCATGGCCGATCGCATTGAAACCGGCACCTATCTCTGTGCCGCGGCGGCAACCGGTGGCAGCATTCGTCTGACCAGAACTTCGGCCGCTTGCCTCGACGCGGTGGTCGACAAGTTGCTCGACGCCGGCTGCGACATCACTGCCGAGCGTACAGCGATCACTCTCAAGGCACCGCCACGGCTCAGGGCAGTGAGCATTCGCACCTCGCCCTATCCTGCGTTCCCGACCGACATGCAGGCGCAATTCATGGCCATCAACTGTGTCGCCGAGGGGTCAGCGGTGATCCGCGAGACGATCTTCGAGAATCGCTTCATGCACGCTGTCGAACTGATTCGCCTGGGGGCAGACATCAAGATCGACGCCAGCAATGCGATGGTTACCGGCGTCGAGCGTCTCGAAGGTGCCACAGTGATGGCCACCGACCTGCGCGCATCAGCCAGCCTGGTCATTGCCGGTCTGGTCGCGCAGGGCGAGACGCTGATCGAGCGGATCTACCACCTCGACAGGGGCTACGAACGCATGGAGGAGAAACTCGGACAACTTGGAGCGGAGGTCAGGCGGCTTCGCTGACACTGCTCACCCCCTCAAGGTTCCGGTGCGACCAGACAGCGCGCTTGGGCGACGATGCTCGCGACGTTGATTCCGAAGTATTCGTAAAGCTCGGCCGCTGGCGCCGATTCGCCAAAGCGATCGATACCGATCACGGCTCCGTTTGGCCCAACGTATTTCCACCACAGATCGGGATGTCCGGCTTCTACGGCAAGCATCGGCAGCAATGGCGGCAGGACCTCCTGGCGGTAAGCCAGAGGCTGCAGATCGAAGCGTTGGGTACAGGGCATGGCGACGACGCGCGCAGCGATTCCTTCCCGAGCGAGAACGGCCTGGGCGTCCAGGGCGAGGCTGAGTTCCGAACCGGTTCCAATCAGCACGACTCTCGGTGTTCCGCCTTCAGCCTCGCGCAGAACGTAGCCACCCAACCGGATGCTGGCCGTCTGCTCGGCACTGCGGGGCAGTGCCGGCAGGTTTTGCCGCGACAACAGGAAGCATGAGGGACCATCGTCTCGCTCCAGCGCCGCGGTCCAGGCCACTGCGGTCTCCATGGCATCAGCCGGGCGCCAGACGTCGAGACCCGGGATCAGCCGCAAGGCGGCCGCATGCTCGATCGGCTGGTGCGTCGGGCCATCTTCGCCAAGACCAATCGAATCATGCGTGTAGACCATCAACTGCCGCAGCTTCATCAGTGCCGACAGACGGATCGCGTTGCGCGCATAATCCGAGAACACCAGGAAGGTTGCCGTATACGGAATGAAGCCGCCATGCAGAGCAACGCCGTTGGCTATCGCGGTCATGCCGAATTCGCGCACGCCGTAGTTGATGTAATTGCCGCCGGCCTCCCGGTTCGCCGGCCGGGTACCACTCCAGTTGGTCAGGTTTGAGCCGGTCAGGTCGGCCGAACCGCCCAGCAGTTCGGGCAGCAGCGGGGCAATCGCTTCGATGGCATTCTGCGAGGCCTTGCGCGTGGCAAGAGCAGTGGTCCTGGTCGTCCATTGGGCGAGCAGCGCGGCCACATGATCCGGCCAGTCGGCGGGTAGTTCCCCTCGCATCCGGCGTTCGAATTCGGCGGCCAGTTCGGGATAGGCGGCACGATAAGCGGCGAAGTTTGCTTTCCAGGCATATTCCGCGGCTTCTCCCCTGACCCTTGCATTCCAGCCGGCGCGCACGTCGGCGGGCACTTCGAAAGCGGCGAAAGGCCATTCAAGCTGGCGACGCGTATTGGCGATCTCGGCGGTGCCCAGGGGAGCACCGTGCACATCGTGTGTGCCCCCCTTGTTCGGCGAACCGAAGCCGATCATCGTCTTGCAGCAGATCAGCGTCGGTCGACCGGTTGCGGTCTTGGCGATACGGATTGCAGCCTCGATAGAATCAGCGTCATGGCCGTCGCAGTGGGAGACCACGCGCCAGCCGTAGGCTTCGAAGCGTTTTGGCGTGTCGTCGGCAAACCAGGGCTGTACATGGCCATCGATCGAAATATCGTTGTCATCGTAAAAAACGATCAGCTTGGACAGGGACAGTCGCCCAGCCAGCGAACAGGCCTCGTGCGAAATGCCTTCCATCAGACAGCCATCTCCAATGAAAGCATAAGTATAGTGGTCAACGATTCGATGCCCGTCCCGATTGAAGGTCTCGGCCAGCAGCCTTTCGGCCAGGGCCATGCCGACTGCGTTGGCAAGGCCCTGGCCGAGAGGGCCAGTGGTCGTTTCAATGCCAGGGGTGATGCCGAATTCGGGGTGCCCAGGGGTTTTTGAATGAAGTTGCCGGAAGCGCTTCAATTCGTCGATCGGCAGATCATAACCGCTGAGGTGTAGCAAGGCGTAGATCAGCATCGAACCATGCCCATTCGAGAGCACGAAGCGGTCGCGGTCATACCATCGGGGATTGGCCGGATTGTGCTTGAGGTGGTGGCGCCAGAGGACCTCGGCGATGTCTGCCATGCCCATCGGCATTCCGGGGTGGCCGGAATTCGCTGCCTGAACGGCGTCAATGGCGAGAAAGCGCAGCGCATTGGCGCAGCGGCGACGAAACTTGCGGGATTCGGTGGGCAAGACAATCTCCTTTAATCAGGGCTAAGGTTTGGTCAACACAATGGGGGCAGCACGGCTTGCCGCCGCGTTCAGCGCGAACGACGCTTCTTGTCCATCAGCTGCATGATCATCGGTGTGAAGATGATCTGCATCGCCAGACCCATCTTGCCGCCGGGGCAGACGATGATGTTCGGCCGCGACATGAACGAATCGTGCAACATGCTTAGCAGATAGGCAAAGTCGATCCCCTTGGGATTGGCGAAACGGATCACCAGCATGCTTTCGTCCTGCGACGGAATATCCTGGGCAATGAAGGGATTCGAAGTATCCACCGTCGGCACGCGCTGGAAATTGACGTGCGTCCTGGAGAATTGCGGGCAGATGTAATGAATGTAATCAGGCATCCGCCGCAGGATGGTATCCATCACCGCCTCGGTCGAGTAACCACGCTGCGCCTTGTCGCGATGCAGTTTCTGGATCCATTCGAGATTGATGATCGGCACGACACCAACACAGAGGTCCACGTGGCGACTGATATCGATGGCGTCGGTCTGGGCAGCACCATGCAGGCCTTCATAGAAGAGCAGATCGGTGCCCGGCGGCAGGTCGATCCATTCGGTGAAAGTTCCCGGTGGCGAGCCATAAAGCTTGGCCTCGGCATCGTCGTGAACGTAGTGGCGGCTCTTGCCGCGGCCACTCTCGCCGTATTCGCGGAACAGCCCTTCAAGTTCGGCCAACAGATTGGCCTCGGGCCCGAAATGGCTGAAATGGTTGTCGCCGGCGAGGCTTCTCTCAGCCATCGTTGCGCGCATCGCCTCTCGGTCGTAACGGTGAAAACTGTCCCCCTCGATGATCGCAGCGTTGAGCTTCTCACGCCGAAAGATGTGTTGGAAGGCGCGTGTGACCGAGGTCGTGCCGGCGCCCGAAGAACCGGTGATTGCAATGATTGGATTTTTGATCGACATGGGGCGTGGCTCCGTTGCATAAAGAGTGTTTTTCCGTTTCGCGGCGCTGCTCAATCATCCCTGAACAGGGTTCGCGTCGAGAAGAGGGGCGATTTGTACGGCTGGTCTTCGCCGGTTTCATGTTCGCGGTGGTAGCGTTCGATACGCTCGACCTCATCGCGCGAACCGAGAATGACCGGCACACGCTGGTGCAGGCCAGTCGGCTGCACATCGAGAATACGTTCCTTGCCGGTCGATGCCAGGCCGCCAGCCTGGCCAACGATCATCGCCATCGGATTGGCCTCGTACATCAGGCGCAGTCGCCCGGGTCTGGAGATGTCCTTGCTATCGCGCGGGTACAAGAAAACGCCGCCGCGCATCAGGATCCGATGGACCTCAGCGACCATCGAAGCCACCCAGCGCATGTTGAAATCCTTGCCGCGAATGCCGGTCTTGCCTGCCAGACACTCGCTGACGTAGCGCTGCACCGGCGGCTCCCAGAAACGCTCGTTGGAAGCATTGATCGCAAACTCGCGGGTTTCCGGTGAAATCACGAGATGCGGGTGCGTCAGCAGGAACTCGCCGATGTCACGATCAAGCGTGAACCCATGCACGCCACTGCCAACAGTCAGCACCAACATCGTCGATGGACCGTAAAGTGCGTAGCCGGCGGCGACTTGGCGGTTGCCGGGCTGTAAAAAATCGGCTGTAGTCGGTGCGTCGGCATTACAATTCTCGGGGCAGCACAGGACTGAAAAAATGCTGCCTACTGACAGGTTGACGTCAATGTTCGACGAACCATCGAGCGGGTCGAAGACCAGCAGATACTTGCCACGAGGATGCTCGGGTGGAATCGGGTAGAGGTCTTCCATTTCCTCTGACGCCATCGCGGCCAGATGGCCGCCCCATTCACAGTGATAAATGAATGCCTGGTTGGCCAGGACGTCAAGTTTTTTCTGAGCCTCGCCCTGAACATTCTCACGACCTTCATCGCCCAACACACCGGCCAGTGAGCCCCGCGAAACGCCCTGTGCAATGGCCTTGCACGAGCGCACGACGTCACTGATGAGCATCGAAAAATCGCCGAATAGCGCTGGATTCCGGCGCTGTTCCTCGATCAGGAATTTGTTAACGTTGGTGCGTCCGCATAGCATGGTGATACTCCAGGCGATTGAAATCTTGTCGGTCCAGGGATTGTCCGGATTCTAGCGGTCTGATACAAAAACTCTAGTTAAACATATTTTTCATTTAGTTTAATATAGCCTTATCTATGAGAAGCGCCACGATCCGCCAACTCCAGATCTTTTCGGTCGCCGCCAGTCATTTGTCATTTGCGCGCGCAGCGGAAAAGCTGCACCTGACGCATGCTGCCATCTCACTGCAGATCAAGCAGCTAGAGGAAGTCAGCGGTACCCTGCTGTTCGAACGGATCGGCAAACGCGTCTTTTTGACTGAAGCTGGCGAAATTCTCCTCAGCCATACGCGCCAGATCCTGCAGTCGCTGAAGGAGGCGGATGAAGCGCTGCTCGCTTTGAAGGGATTGAAGGGCGGACGTATCGCCGTCGCCGTGACCAGCACTGCCGAATATTTCGCGCCGGAACTGCTGGCCGAGTTTCGCAAGACGCAGGCCGACGTGCGTATCCGGATGCTGATCGACAACCGAGATACCGTCAGTCGCCTTCTCGCCGGCAACGAGGTCGACCTGGCCATCATGGGCCGTCCGCCGGACGAACTCGACGCGGTAGCTGTGGCCTTTGCACCGCATCCGCTGGTGATCATCGCCAGCGCAGCACATCCCTTGAGCCGGCTGCCCAGCGTAGCTGTCGAGGACCTTGTGGACGAAATGCTGATCGTCCGCGAATCGGGATCGGGCACACGATCAGCGATGGAGGAGTTCTTTCTCGAACGTTCGGTCAAGCCGCGCATCGGCATGGAAATGGGCAGCAACGAAGCGATCAAGCAGGCCGTGGTGGCTGGTCTTGGCATCAGTTTCATTTCCCAGCACACGCTCGGCCTCGAACTGAAAGCCGAACGCCTGAGCATCCTCAAGGTCGAAGGAACACCAGTGATGCGTCGCTGGCACATCGTTCGCCACAAGAGCAAACACCTGACCCCTGCACTGGCCGCCTTCTGGGACTTCGTAGTCGAAGTTGCCCCCGCCCAACTGCGAAAGCTGGTCTGACGACTTCCCGCACAGACGGCACCGGACCCACTGATGCAGGTGAGCATTGAATGCTCGATCGGCAATCAGGCAAAGCCAGTCTGGACAGGGTCCTGTGCCAAGACCTGAGAACGCTGCGGGCCATACACCGGGAAGACAATTCTGGCGACACAACCGCTGGGCTCATCCGCCTCTGTGTCTCTGTTGTTTGGGCGCAGACTGGCTGCGGCTTGATGGACTTCAGCGATCTCGCGAACGATGGCCAATCCCAGGCCACTGCCCTCACCGTCGCTGCCATCGACACGGTAAAAGCGGTCGAAAACCCTCTGGGACTCGGCATCGGAAATCCCTGGTCCGCTATCCTCGATTTCAAGCAGGGCGAAATCGCCTTGCGCAACCACTCGCGCGGTCACCCGTCCGCCAGAAGGCGTATAGCGCAAGGCATTATCGAGCAGGTTGTTGATCATTTCTCGTAAGAGAAAGGCATTGCCCAGGATAAGCACGCTACCGGCAGGCTCATAACCCAGGTCAATACATTTTTCGAGTGCCTGCACAACCCAGTTTTCCACGACCTCTCGCAACAAGTGATCAAGATCGAGCGCCACCAGCGTCTGCTGCGAGTGCTCGCTCGCCTCTGCACGGGCCAGAGCCAGTAGTTGATCGACCAGATGCGAAGCACGATCAGCACCGTTCAGGATCTGCCTGAGAGCGTGCCGCAGTTCGGCTGGGTCGGTCTCGCGCATCGCCAACTGAGCTTGCGTCTTCAGGCCGGTCAGCGGGGTTCGCATCTGATGCGCAGCATCGGCGATGAAACGGCGCTGTGCAGCCACATTTTGCTGCATCCTTGCCAACATCGAATTGAACGCTTCGGTCAGCGGGCGCAATTCTTCGGGGACACGGCGCAGGGCAATCGGTGATAGATCCGCTTCGCGACGAGCTTCAATCCGGTCACGCAAACGCGTCAGCGGGCGCAAACCCTGGGACAGGCCGAACCAGACCAGGATCACGGCGAGCGGAATGATCACGAATTGCGGAAGGATGACACTAGCGATGATCTTGTTCGCCAGTTGGGAACGTTTTTCGGTGGTTTCACCGACTTCAATCAGGACACCACGCCCGTTGCCAGGCCCTGCTTCGAACAGTGACATGTAGGCTACGCGCAGGGACTGTCCGTGGTACTCGTCATCGCGGAAGAGCACTTCACTTTGCTCATTCTTCAAGAGCGCACCAGTCATTTTCGGCACAGGCAGTTCCGGATCGCCGGCGATCAACTGACCATCCTGGTCGAGCATGTGGAAATACACGTTATCGATCTCGTCCGAGCGCAGGAAGAGTTGTGCCAGACTGGGGAAGGCCAGTTGCGGTTGCCCGTCGACGAAGCTGACCTGGCGCGATATGGCGACCACATGTTCACGCAAGGACTGATCGTATGGGAAGCTGGCAACACTGTTGGCGAAATAGTGGGTAAACGCAATGCTGATTGGCCACACGAAAAGAAGCGGGGCCAGCATCCAGTCGAGAATCTCGCCAAACAGCGAGCGCTGAATGTCAGGGTTTTCTCTCTTCCGCAGGTTTCTCAAGACTGTAACCGAGCCCGCGCACGGTAATGATATTGACTCCGGTTGATTCGAGCTTCTTGCGCAAGCGATGGATATAGACCTCGATCGCATTGTGGCTGACCTCTTCACCCCAACCGCAGAGGTGATCCACCAATTGGTCCTTGCTAACCAGGCGTTTCGCTCGTGACAGGAGAATCTCGAGTAGACCCAGTTCGCGTGCCGAGAGATCGAGCATCTCGCCATTCACCAGCGCACAGCGGTCGGTTTGATCGAAGGTCAGCGACCCGCACTGGATCATCCGTGAGGTTCCTGACGACCGACGGCTCAGCGCCCGTACACGAGCCTCGAGTTCAGCCAGTTCAAAGGGTTTGGCCATATAGTCGTCAGCCCCGAGATCGAGCCCCTTTACCCGATCGTCGGTGCCGTCAAGCGCAGTCAGAATCAAGACCGGCGTCGTTGCGTTGCGCGACCGTAGACGACGAAGCACATCCCAACCCGGCATTTTTGGCAGACCAAGATCAAGAATCAGCAGATCATAGGGATTGGTCAACAAGGCCGTATCAGCATCAGTACCATTATAGGCACAGTCGATTGCGTAGCCTCCCTGACGCAGTGACCGGCACAGGCCATCGGCAATGATTCGGTCGTCTTCAGCGAGGAGAATTCGCACGGCGTGCCGCTCTTGCTTTAACAGGCGTAAGTTGCTTGTAAGTCCCCGCCATTACACTATCCTCGCTGTTCTCCTTTTATGGTCCTGGGAGTTCTGGTTTCGGCCCGGACTCGGGGGGTGCCTGAATACTGCACCGGGTACTCCCCACCATTTTTTGAAACAGGGTATTGGCGCGTTTTGCCGATCCTCAGGTACGCTGGCCATAGGCTCGTTCACCTGGCGAGTGTAACAAAAAAGACGGCGGTTTCGTTGGCAAACGTGCGCACGGATCTGCTCATGGTTTTCGTAGCCAGCCGAGATACAACCTGCCTTGGCTCGAAGGAGTAGTCAGGACTTAGGCCCCAGCACCGCTTCAACCAACCTGACCCAGTAACTCACCCCCAGCGGCAGGATCTCGTCGTTGAAATCGTAATGTGGATTGTGCAGGGTGCAGCCCCCGGAACCAGGACCGTTGCCCAGCCAAACGTAGCAACCTGGCTTTTCGCGAAGCATATAAGCAAAATCCTCGGCACCCATCGAGGGCAGTTCATGAACATGCACTTGGTCAGCGCCAAGCAGGTCGCTCGCCACACGTCGACAGACTTCCGTTTCCGAAGCACTGTTTACCGTCGGAGGATAACGATGGTCAAAGCATACGGCAATCTGCGCTCCAAATGTGCGGGCAATGCCATCGCAAAGCCGCTCGATTGCGCCTTCGACGAGATTCTGGGTTTCGACGTTGAAGCTGCGGATCGTACCACGTAGAACGGCGTCGTCGGGGATGACATTCCAGGCTTCACCGGCATGCACCTGGGTGATGCTCACCACCGCCGACTCGCAGGGATGCAGATTGCGGGCAACGACAGTTTGCAACGCGAGCACCAGATGACTGCTTACAACCAGCGTGTCGACCCCCTGATGCGGCATCGCGGCATGGCAACCCTGCCCCCGTACCAAGATTTCAAAGGTAGAGGTGCCGGCCATCACTGGCCCCGGCATCACTGCCATCTCGCCAACCGGGATACCCGGCCAATTGTGCAGACCAAATACCGCGTCCATCGGAAATTTCTCGAACAGCCCTTCGGCAATCATCACCTCGGCACCTCCATCGGACTCCTCGGCGGGCTGGAAAATGAAGTAAACAGTGCCGTCGAAATCAAGATCATTCTGGTGCTCGGCCATGTAGCGTGCGGCACCGAGCAAAATCGCCGTATGCCCGTCGTGACCGCAGGCATGCATGCGTCCATCGTTTCTCGAACGGTGTGGAAAGTCGTTCTTCTCGCGCAAAGGAAGCGCGTCCATGTCAGCTCTCAGTCCAATGGCACGGGGACTGCTGCCCTTGCGCAGGATGCCGATGACGCCAGTGCGTGCCAGACCACAATCAACTTCCAGTCCATAGCTGGTCAACTCGCGAGCCGCCAATTCGGCTGTTCGCAGTTCATTAAAAGCAAGTTCCGGGTGAGCATGGATATCGTGCCGAATTGCCACGAGGTCGACGAGGAAAGGGATCTTCAGAATTGTCATATGTGCGAACCAATCGCTTGGAAAGAAGGGTTTATTCCAGATCACATGGTAGCGCCGAGAGGCCGGCCGGTCTTGGGAAAAGTCAGGGGAAAAACGTCTGAGCAGCAGTGAATAAGCTCAACAAAAAGCGCTTGTGGATAAGTTTTCAGATTTTGTCCACACCCTAATACCGTCTTTATGAAACCTGAAAAAATTCTCATAACCTTTTGATTTATTGAGAAATGAAAAACATATCAACAAGTTTATTGTCACTATAGTAGTAAGAAGGTTTATATATACTTCTTCCTAAGATAGGATCAGGTATCCAGCTCGGAAAGCTTGCAGAAAAAGAGGGGGAGGTGCCGTACTGCGACTTTCACGGAGAGGATTCCCCATGAGTTCCCTCACAAGACCGCAAAGAAAAAATAATATATTTTTAATTCAACTGGTTATAGCCATATCCTGACGAATGACTTGCTCGGAAAGCCTGGCATCCGTTATGCTCCGATGCATGCATCTCGTTCTCATCAGTGGCCTGTCCGGTTCGGGTAAATCGATCGCCCTCAAAGTGCTTGAGGACGCCAACTATTATTGCGTGGACAACCTGCCATCACAGTTGTTGCAGCCGCTTGTCGGACAACTTGAGCAGCAGGGTTATGACCAGGTCGGAGTCGTGATCGACATTCGCGGTGGCGATAGTGTAGCCATGCTTCCCTTGCAACTCGATGCCCTGCGCGCCAACGATCTCGACCTGCAATTCCTGTTTCTCGATGCGCAGGATGCAACCTTGATCAAGCGCTACTCTGAAACCCGGCGCCGACATCCACTAGCCAGTGACAAGCTGACGCTGACCGAGGCCATTACCGAAGAACGCATTCGTCTTGCCGAGTTAACTGCCCTTGGTCATCACATCGATACCAGCGGCGTCAAGGCCAGCGCACTTCGCGAGTGGGTCCGCCAGTTCGTGGCTAGAGACCTTCCTTCTGATTCCTGTCAGGGACTGACACTACTTTTCGAATCGTTCGGGTTCAAGCATGGCATGCCGCTCGACGCAGACCTCGTTTTTGATGTTCGTTGCTTACCCAATCCGCACTACGATCCCATCCTGCGTCTGCTCACTGGCCGTGACGCACCAGTCATTGATTTTCTCGAAGCCGAGCCCGAGGTATTGCGTATGCGTGGCGATATCGCTGGCTTCATTCGTACGTGGTTGCCGTCATATGTTCGGGACAGCCGTAATTATCTGACGGTGGGCATCGGTTGTACGGGCGGCCAGCATCGCTCGGTCTACTTTGCCGAATGGTTGGGGCGCGAGTTTCGTGGTTGTGCCCGTGTGCTGGTTCGTCACCGCGAGTTGCGCTTTCCCATGGCGATTGGCGAAAATCCATGATGCTCTGGGTCGGGCTGTTCAGGCCCGGCGACTGGCTGCTGGTCATCTTGGGCTTGTATGTTTGCGCCGCTTCATTTCCTTGGGCATGGCGAGTCGGTGTCGCTGAAAAAGCCATTGTCAAGCGTGGTGGTGAAGTGTTCTCAGAACTCGATCTGGCACGCAATCGCCGTATTGAAGTTCCTGGGCCACTGGGCCTGACGACGGTTGTCGTCGACCAGCGCCGGGTGCGTGTCGCTGCGGACCCAGGTCCCCGGCAATATTGCGTGCGCCAAGGTTGGCTGACTCGCCCCGGCGAGATCGCCATCTGTGCCCCCAATCAGGTCAGCGTCGAAATCCAGGGAAGGCAACGGACTTATGATTCGCTCGCGTACTAACACTGGCCAGGACTTGCCGAGCCGGTTTATAATCCAAATTCGATCCGAGGAGCGCTGCAGGGCTGTCGTCTGACAGTTTCAGGCTCGGATTCTTCAAACGGCGCTCATCCAACCAACCCGTGCCAGGCACGAGGAGAGGGATGGGCGCAGGCTGAAGTCCTTCAGCAGATATGCCCGACAGCTTCCGTCCCCTGGTCACCGTTCTCAAGGAGCCTTACCGTGTCGGATGCTGTTACTCAAGACTATGTGATTGCTGATCTTGGCCTCGCCGAATGGGGCCGCAAGGAAATTCGTATTGCCGAAACCGAAATGCCGGGACTGATGGCGATTCGCGAAGAGTTCGCGACCACCAGGCCCCTCCTGGGCGCACGGATCACCGGTTCACTGCACATGACGATTCAGACCGCCGTACTGATCAAAACCCTGGTTACCCTTGGTGCTGAAGTACGGTGGGCTTCGTGCAACATCTTTTCGACCCAGGATCACGCCGCTGCGGCTGTCGCAGCTTCCGGAGTGTCGGTCTTCGCCGTCAAGGGCGAGTCGCTGGAAGATTACTGGGACTACACCCACCGCATCTTTGAATGGCCGGATGCGGGTTACAGCAACATGATCCTCGACGATGGCGGCGACGCGACGCTGCTCCTGCACCTGGGTGCCCGAGCCGAATGTGACGCGTCGGTGCTTGCCAGCCCGACTTCCGAGGAAGAGGCGATCCTCTTTGCTACGATTCGGGCCAAACTGGCCAGCGATCCGACCTGGTACTCGCGTCGTCTGGCAGCGGTCAAGGGGGTAACCGAGGAAACCACGACCGGCGTGCATCGCCTGTACCAGATGCACGCCAGGGGTGAGCTCAAATTCCCGGCGATCAATGTCAACGACTCGGTCACCAAATCGAAGTTTGACAACCTCTACGGTTGCCGCGAATCGCTGGTCGATGGCATCAAACGCGCCACCGACGTGATGATCGCCGGCAAGGTTGCCCTGATCGCCGGCTATGGCGATGTCGGCAAGGGCTCGGCACAAGCCATGCGTGCCCTGTCCGCACAGGTGTGGGTCACCGAAATCGACCCGATCTGTGCCTTGCAGGCAGCCATGGAAGGCTACCGCGTGGTAACCATGGATTACGCGGCTGACAAGGCCGATATCTTCGTCACCTGTACCGGCAACTACCACGTGATCACCCATGCGCACATGGCCCGGATGAAGGATCAGGCGATTGTCTGCAATATCGGCCACTTCGACAACGAAATCGACGTCGCCTCGATCGAGACTTATGTCTGGGAAGAGATCAAGCCACAGGTCGATCATGTGATCTTCCCCGATGGCAAACGCATCATCCTGCTGGCCAAAGGTCGTCTGGTCAACCTCGGTTGCGGTACCGGCCATCCCTCGTACGTGATGAGTTCCTCGTTCGCCAATCAGACGATTGCCCAGATCGAACTATTTACACGCAATGCCGACTATCCGGTCGGGGTCTATACCCTGCCCAAACACCTCGACGAGAAGGTGGCCCGCCTGCAGCTCAAGAAACTCAATGCCGAGCTCTCCGAGCTGACGGATCAGCAGGCCGCCTACATCGGCGTAGCCAAGGAAGGTCCTTACAAGTCCGAGCAATATCGCTACTGATATTTATCTACTCATGACACCGCAGCCTCCCGTCTTCAGCCTGGAGCTTTTCCCGCCGCAAACCCCGGAGGGAGCAGAAAAGTTGAGGGCCGCGCGTGCTCGCCTGGCGCTTCTGAAACCCCGGTTTTTCTCGGTCACTTTTGGCGCCGGCGGTTCAACGCGTGACCGCACGCTCGAGACCGTGCTTGAAATTCAGCGTGAAGGTCATCAGGCAGCACCGCACCTGTCGTGCATCGGATCGACCCCGGCTAGCATTCGCAGTATTCTCGAACAGTATCAGGCACATGGTATTCGCCACCTGGTCGCCCTGCGCGGCGACCTGCCGTCGGGTATGGCCAGGCCGGGCACCTTTCGCTATGCCAACGAACTCGTCGAGTTCATTCGTGCCGAAACGGGCGACTGGTTTCATATCGAAGTCGCGGCTTATCCGGAATATCATCCGCAGGCAAAAAGCCCGATGGACGATCTCCTGGCTTTCAAACGCAAGCTCGACGCCGGTGCCGATTCGGCAATCACGCAGTATTTCTACAACTTCGACGCCTACGCGCATTTCATCGACGAGTGCCAGGCGGCCGGCATCGATGTTCCGATCGTCCCCGGCATCATGCCGATCTCCAGCTACAGCAGTCTTGCCCGCTTCTCGGATAACTGCGGCGCGGAGATACCGCGCTGGGTCAGGAAAAAACTTGAAAGCTACGGTGACGATACCTTGTCAATCCACGCTTTCGGTCTCGATGTGGTCAGCTCGCTCTGCGCAAAACTGCTGGCCAGTGGCGCTCCCGGCCTGCACTTCTATACGCTCAACCAGGTGGAGCTGACCACCACCCTGTGGCAGCGTCTCGGCCTTTCCAAAGCAATATCAATGTGAAATCGTGTCAGCAACTCGCGAACCTTCGCTCGCCCGTACACGGAAGAAGGCTCAGAGGCGAGAGAAACGGCCATGGCCCCTGCCATGATAAAGTCATGGTCTTTGCCTGAGGTGTCCGAAGTGACCGTCTTGATGAGAATACATGAAAGACTATTACGCCATACTCGGGATCGCCAGCGATGCCTCAAACGATGTGGTCAAGATTGCCTACCGCAGAAAGGCCTTGCTGCTTCACCCAGACCGCAATAAGGCTCCGGAGGCGACCGACCACTTTCGCGACGTTCAGGAAGCCTATGAAACCCTTTCTGACACCAGTCGTCGACATGTCTATGATGAGAATCGACGCCGCAATCTTCTTGATAAGCCTCTGGAAACTGCGCGGGAAATCTGGAAAAATTATCTTGGAGGAGTACTTTAGTGAGGCTGTCGCCGTTTTTTGAAGATCTGAAGTCTGCCTATGACGCCGAGCTAGACGACCTGATGACCGATTCGGCAGGGCACGATGTCTTGGCCAAGCGGCTCAAGGCGAAGCGCGGGCAGCTTGCGCAACTCTTGCCGATGATTGAGTGCAATCCGGAAATGGTTGCCGTTGCCTTTCACGGTGGCATGCGGTTTGCCAGTCCGGAAGTGATGCGGGATCTTGCCGCACAGGAGCCTGAAGACCTGCCCGACTGGTCAACACTGCTGGCTGCGGTGGAGCTGGAACCCTGGGCCGAAGCCCTCGCCGAGGTCGCCCTCAAGGACCCGAACGGTGACCGGTTCATGGTGGTGACCGCCTGCCTGGAATATCTGC
Source organism: Candidatus Accumulibacter vicinus (assembly GCA_002425405.1). Taxonomy (GTDB): domain Bacteria; phylum Pseudomonadota; class Gammaproteobacteria; order Burkholderiales; family Rhodocyclaceae; genus Accumulibacter; species Accumulibacter vicinus. The sequence goes on along the minus strand of DIME01000125.1, from coordinate 8,378 downwards.
AAGGGCGCTTTGCAGCGTCGTCAGATCCAGAGCATGGACGGTTGACAGACCAGCGTGGCGATATCGACGGCGACCAGAACGAGCAGGACTTCGATGACGACATCGACCTCGCAGAGTCCGGTGCCGACTGGCTTGCCGAACAGGGTTTTGATCGGAAAGATCAATTTTCGGGGGATCACTGATGAGCCATCCGGTACTGGTGAAAGCAGGGGGACTGATCCACCTGGGCGATATCGTCGGTGCCGAGGCAGCCCTGGCTTCGCTGGCGGAAAGTGATGGTGACGCTGCCCTGGTGGTGGCTCTCAATGACTTTCCAGCCAAAGATCTGCTGGCCGTTCTGCGCGACTTCGATTCGTCTCGGGAATCGGTGGTGAACCTGTTGGTCTCCCCAGAGCAGTTCGCCCGTGCAATCGTCCTTGAACGGCGTTACGGCGACCAAAGTCACGAGCGATTGCACGGCATGATCAATTCGGTGGTTTTTCGGGCCGGCAGTGATCCTGGCGAGTTCCTCGAGGCAATCGGTGAACTCGAAGGTGGCTGCGAGGCCCTGGCCGATTATCTCTGCGAGCGTGTCGAAAACATCGAGCATTTCTTCAAGACGGCGACCTTTGATTTCTTCGCCGATGCAGAAGAATCTGCCGACGACATGACCGACGAGGAACGCCTGGACGGACTCGCCGATCCCGGTGTCAATCGTCCTTTCTTGACGCACAGTGAAGTCAACGATCACGACTGGATGGAACTGACCTGGATACTTCGTTACCAATACCCGGAGATCTTTCGGGAGGTCTTGCTGATTCTACGCGCGCGTGCCAGGGCCGAAGAGCTCGCGTCGTCTGACTTGGCAAAGTCCAGGCCAGTAGACAGGTTACCTGCTGAGCCAGGAGAGGAGTCCGCGCTATAGTCGCAGATTTCGGAATTACCGGCGATCCACAGAAGGATGTTACCGCCCATGCCGCCTAGCTGCCAGCAAATCGAAGTATTCGATGCGCGGCCGTTTTTCGAAAAGGCGCTCGTTTACGGAGTGCACAACGGGATCATCGATCAGCATAGAGTTGCCAGTATCCTGAACGATGCCCCGAAGGGAATGCTGCAGATTGCCGAGTATTTCGGGACGCAGTATTTGCGGTCGAATATCGAGGAGGCGCGTACGCGGATCGTCAATCTGGTCAGTCTTTTTCTCGCTGACCGTAGCGGTGGTGACCTCGACAAAGCGGCGCGATCGCTACGGGACCACACTTTTCTGTCACATTCGCGTGGCGGCTCCGAAATGATCAAGGCGCTCTGGGCAATGCCCGATTGTGACATCATTGGCGGTATGGGTGCGAAGTCACAAAGGGAATTTCTGGCTGAATGGTCGCTCAGGGATCCCGCCGAATATCGAGTCGCCCTCGAACAAAGGCAGGCCTGTCACTTGGCGATTGCAACAGCACTCTGGTTTGCCGAAAACCTTGGAGTGGCCCCTTCCAGCCTTTCGATGGTGCCCGTTGGATCGTTTCTGCGTACGGTCATGCTCGTCTATCTTGGCGGAGGCACCCCGCCTGCAATCCCCAATGCTGCCGGCTTCGTCAATATTCTGAAGGCAATCAGGAAGAAGGGGGTGGCGCCGAAAGGCAGAAAGCGAATCAAGGAGATATTCCAGATCCTGCCCGAATCGTATCAGGAGACTGCCAGACGCCACCTGCAGGAAGTCGAAATCGAGGATCTGCCGAGGATTCTCGATACCTCTTTGGCGATCGACAAGCTGTTTGAAGAGACTGTTCAGAAAGGGTATTTTTTGCGAGATGTCGATCTCGAGGAGGCAAGTCTATTTGATGCCGCAGTTTCGAAGGAATGGCAAAAGATGACTGCAGGCAAGACTGACGATGACTCGCTGCTGACGATTTTTGTCTGCATCGCAGCCGATACGCTTCCCAAACCTGCTCTGACACGAGTCGCAGCGAGAGCCTTGATCCGCAAGGTTCGTGCGGACGGCTTCAAGCAAGAACCGGTGCTCGGCTTCATTCGTCAGCGTGCGCCCCATGAGATGCAGGAAGGCCTGGAAAAACTATGGAATGAATTTTTTCCGGAGGCTCAGAGCTATCTGCTTGATAGCTCTGATACGACCCTTGGCGAGGCTGTGGCTTTCCTTAAAGAACACTGCTGTGTGGTGTAGCGCCGGGAGAGGACCTGACGGTGGCGCTGCGTGGTGGCCAACACGCCGATTCAGGGACCGTCTTTGCTTGCTGCCCGCATCAGCGAGGGTGTAGGAGTGTTCGATCACTCGCCCAGTACCAGGCCTTCACGGCGTGGATCGGCACCGCCGGCGAATCCAGTCGAGGTCTTTTCGATGGCCTGCAAACCGCTGTTCATGCCGACTTCGTTCACCACGTGGCTGCGGGCCCTAAGCGCTTCGACAAAGGACGGGGGAAAGCGCTTTTCCTCAAGCAGCGTCGGCCCGTTCAGCGAACCAAAGTTGGGCAGGTCGATGGCCTGTTGCGGTTTCAATCCCCAGTTCAGCATCGCGTAAAGCAGCTTGGCCGTGTAGTGGATGATCAACGCGCCGCCCGGTGAGCCGCCGCTGATCACCAGCTCGCCGCTGTCTTGGTCAAAGACCAGCGTTGGACTCATCGACGAGCGCGGGCGCTTGCCTGGTTCGACACGGTTAGCGATGGGCAAACCGCTGCTGTCAGTCGGGGTAAATGCGAAATCGCTGAGCTGGTTGTTGAGGAGAAATCCCCGCACCATCTGGCGTGCGCCGAAGGCATCCTCGATGGTGGTGGTCATTGCCAACGCGTTGCCGTGCTGGTCGACGACGCTGAGGTGCGAGGTCCCGTATTCAGGCTGTTCGGGCATCGCTGCCTGGGTCATTGGTTCCGGCGATGGCAAGCCCGGTCTGGCGACCTGCATGCTGTGCGGGCCGATCAGCCGTGCCCTTTCAGCCAGGTATTCCGGCTTGATCAGCGCGTACCAGTTGCCCGCCGGTGCGGCGACGAAATCGGGATCGGCGACATACTGGGCGCGATCGGCAAAAGCCAGGCGTGCTGCTTCGCTGTAATAGTGGATCCAGAGTGGGGTGGCAAACGGCAGGAATGCGGCCTCGGTGTGATTGATGATGCCGAGAATTTGTGCGATGGCGATCGCTCCCGAACCTGGAGGCGGAAAACCGCAGATCAGGTAAGTTCGCGGTGGCTCAACCCGTTTGGGCGCATAGCTGCTGCACAGCGGCTGGCGGCGCTGCGGCTGGTAGGCGGCCAGATCAGCCAAGGTAAGCTGGCCGGGGTTTGCCGGATATTGCTGCACCTTGTCGACGATCGCCTGTGCGATCTCACCTTCGTGCAGTGCCCGTGACCCCTCGCTGGCGATCCTGCGCAGGACGCCGGCCAGTTCGGGATTGCGCAAACGGCTGCCGACGGTGACGGGCTGACCATCCGGATCGTAAAAATAGGCAGCAGCCTGCGGATCCTTCCGGAGATGGGGGTCAGCCTTGAGCAATGCGTGCAGGCGCTGGCTGACCGGAAATCCATTCTCGGCGAGCCGGATCGCCGGTTCGAAAAGGGTCGACCAGGGTAGCCGGCCATATTCGGCATGCGCCATTTCGAGCATCCGCAAGGTACCTGGAACGCCGACTGCGCGGCCACCGACGATGGCTTCTTGAAAAGTCATCGCTTTGCCGTCGGCCTTGACGAACAGGTTCTCACTGGCTGCTGCTGGTGCCGTCTCACGACCGTCGAAGGCAACCGTCTGGCGACCGTCGTGGTGGAGGAGAAAAGCGCCACCACCGATGCCGCTGGATTGTGGTTCGACGAGGGTCAGCACCATCTGTGCAGTAACCGCCGCGTCGATCGCCGTGCCGCCGTCTTTGAGCATGGCGAGTCCAGCAGCGCTGGCGAGTGGATTGGCCGTGGCAATGGCAAACTTCTGGCCGTGCCATCCGGGCTGTGCGCTGAGGCCCGTGGCTCCTTCCGGTTGACGGCTTTCGGCAGTTACGGTCGCAGTCAGTGATGGAGAATGGCTGCAGCCCACGACCAGCGTCAGCAGAATGAGGCAAAGGATGTGCATGGCCATACTCCAATCGGGAAACCCTTACTTTGTCTCATTCAGACGGGTGTAACCCGTCTCCCGCGCGGAGTGCCCCCAAGAAGGCTTGCTTAAATACGGGAAGAAGGAGAAAAGTGAGTTTCTACAATATCCACCGGGAGGAAGGCCGACGTGAGAAGCGAACGCCTTCGGCCCATCGATACGAGGAACTCACCATATGAACATGATGCAATCCAGTTGGGAAGAAAACAAGAGGCAAATGCAGGAGTGTAGGGAGCAAGCAATCTGTCCGGGTTTGTAGCAAATGGAGCTGTCCGGTTTATGAGCTTCCCTCGAAATTTCGTCTTCCCAGGGTGACGTAAAATTTAGTCACTTTGGGAGCGAAGAAATCAAGATACCGAAGCCGGCATTCGCGCCGGAGTTCAGGGATCGGGCGGTAAAGGGGGGTGAAGGCAGGCGAGACCGCCGGTGTGGTTGCCAAGGAATTGGGGCTGGTCGAACAGACCTTGCGCAACTGGGTAAAGGCAACGGCGAGGGGCGACCCAAACGAAGCGGGCAGCCGGACGGTGACGCCAGAAGAGATGGAACTGTCGCGGCTGCGAGCCGAGAACGCTCGGCTCAAGCGGGAGCTTGAAATAGTAAAAAAGCGGCAGCGTACTTCGCGAGGGATGCCCTGTGAAGTACGCCTGGATGGACGCGCATCGGCGGGAGTTCGCGTGGTCGGAATGTGCGATGTATGAGAGGTAAGTATCAGCGGGGACCGAGCCTGGAAGCGCGGCGGGGTTGCGCAGTGCAAGCGGCTGACGGACAAGCCCAGCCATTCATACCGAACTCAAAAGCGCCTATGGCAGCCCACGCAGGGTGCGCGAGCTGCGGAGGCGGGGCTTCTCTGCCGGTAAGGAGCGGGGAGAGAGGCTGCTGCGTGAGAACGGAATTCACGCTTGGGGCTGGCTTTGTCCCGGGAGTCCGGCAAGGGCTTTGATGCCACGAATTTGCGCCACATGCGCGGGGTTTTCTGGCTTTTCCAAAATGCGACGCACTGCGTCGCGAATTGAGCTGGACGCACTACCCGCCTGTTGCTGCGGGTGGATGCGCCCGAGGCGCGCACCTGGTACATGCCGGAGGCAGCAGCACAGAACTGGAGTACGCGGGCGCTGGAGAGACAGATTGGCATGCTGTATTACGAACGCTTGGGTGGCTGTGGAGGCTGAGGCACAGGATAATCTGGCCGCTCTGCCGCAGTCTCCCCGCGCCTTTGTGCGCGATCCGGTGATGCTGGAGTTCCCGGGGCTGCCGGATGCTGGCAAGTTGCTGGAAAACAGGCTTTGATGGACAAGCTGCAAGCCTTTCTGCTGGAATTGGACAAAGGCTTTGCCTTTGTGGCGCGCCAGCAGCGCATCAGCACCGAGAGCAAGGATTTCTTCATTGATCTGGTGTTCTACAACTACCTGCTTCCGCGCCGAACTCCTCGGTCTTGTATAGGATTCATGCAATTGCCCTGCCACGGCGAGGCACAGACATGCTTTGGACAGCTTCCTACGATCGACTGCCATTGACCTGGCACGTCAGAAGCACAATCACTCCCCACCATTCTGCTTCTGAATGACTGCTCTGAGGTTTTCTTCCCCGATCTCCGGGCAGACCTTTTCGATGAACGCCAGCGCATAGCTGCGCAAATAGGTGCCGCGGCGTACCGCCAGACGGGTGGTGCTTTCCGGGAACAGGTGCGGCACCGGGATTAGCGCCAGGTTGCGGTCCTTGAAGCCGTCGTAGGCCATCGATGCGACGATGCCTACGCCGAGGTCGAGTTCGACATAGGTCTTGATTACATCAGCATCAATCGCCGAAAGCACGATGTCCGGCACGACGCCAGCGTCGGCAAAAGCCTTGTCGATATGCGTCCGGCCGGTAAAGCCCTCATGATAGGTGATGATCGGATACTCGCCGATCAATTCCAGCGTCAGGTCCTTGACCTTCAGGAGGGGGTGGCCGTAGGGAACAATCACCGCGTGGTACCAGCGATAGAACGGGAAGGTGGCCAATTCCGGAACCTGGTCGAGTCGTTCGGTGGCGATGCCGATATCGGCTTCGCCCGAAACGAGCTTTTCAGCGATGTCCACCGGACTGCCCTGGTGCAGTGCGAGATGCACGCGCGGATAGTCGGTCTTGAACCACTTGATGATCTGCGGCAGCGCGTAACGCGCCTGGGTGTGGGTAGTCGCGACGACAAAGTGACCGGTTTCCCGGCTCGCGAACTGGTCGGCGATACGGCGCAGGTTATGGGTGTCGAGCAGAATGCGGTTCACCACTTCGGCCAGCTCCTTGCCTGGCTCGGTCAGTCCCAGCAGACGTTTGCCGCGACGCACGAAAATCTCGATGCCGAGTTCGTCCTCGAGATCCTTGATGTGCTTGCTGACTCCCGGTTGCGACGTGTACAGGGCATTGGCCACTTCGGTCAGGTTGAAGTCCTGGCGAATGGTCTCGCGAATGATGCGCAGTTGTTGAAAATTCATCCCGTCCTCAAGCCGCCCGGGCTTCCTCCGAGAAGACGCGGATGTGGCGCGGGCGCAGCGATACCGGGTCACCCTCTGCGAGACCGAGCAGGTGGAAGGTCTCGCGGGCGAGGCTGACCTCAATCAGTTCGCCGTCCGCGCGGCTCAGTTCGATCTGTGCGCTCGCTCCGACCGAGACGACGCGAACGATCCTGGCCGGCAGACCGCCACCCACTCCCCAGCCCGGCAGCAGATCAAACTCGTGCGGGCGCACAAAAGCCACCGCCTTGCCGTTGCCGCTATCGTTGGCCGTCTGATGATTGACGGTGCCGAGCGCGAGTGCGTGTTCGCCGAGATGCAGCTCCCCATCCTCGACGCGCCCATGGAAGAGATTGACCGAACCGAGGAAGTTGGCCACGAAGGCTGTCGCCGGACGATCATACACCGACTCCGGTGTGCCGATCTGCTCGACCCTGCCCTTGTTGATCAAGACTACCCGGTCGGAAACCTCGAGCGCTTCTTCCTGGTCGTGGGTGACGAAAACGCTGGTGACGTGGATTTCGTCGTGCAATTGTCGCAGCCAGCGCCGCAACTCCTTCCTCACCTTGGCATCCAGGGCTCCGAAGGGTTCGTCGAGCAATAGCACCTTCGGTTCCACCGCCAGTGCGCGTGCCAGCGCAATCCGTTGGCGCTGACCACCTGAAAGCTGGGTCGGGTAGCGATCGGCCAGCCAGTCGAGTTGCACCAGTTCAAGCAGACGCCTCACCCGGCGCCTGATCTCCGTTGCGGCGGGACGGTCGAGCCGCGGCTTGACGCGCAGGCCAAATGCGACATTGTCGAAAACGCTCATGTGGCGAAACAGCGCGTAGTGCTGGAAAACGAAACCAACCTGGCGATCACGGGCGTGGCGGGCCGAAGCATCGTCACCGGCGAGCAGGATTTGGCCCTGATCGGCGTATTCGAGGCCGGCGATGATGCGCAGCAATGTCGTCTTGCCGCAGCCCGACGGTCCCAGCAGAGCGACCAGTTCGCCGGAGGGAATGTCGACCGAGACGTCGTCGAGCGCCTTGAAGGTGCCGAACTGCTTGCTGATGTTGCGGATGGCGATGCTCATGGCTCATTCTCCGGAAAGTTCACGTTTCTCTTGCTGCTGCCGACGCGTTTGCCGCTCGACCAGCGTTTTCAGGCCAAGCGTGACGATCGCCAGCAGGGCCAGCAGCGAGGCCACTGCAAAGGCTGCGGCGTAGTTGTATTCGTTGTAGAGAATCTCGACGTGCAAGGGCAGGGTATTGGTCATCCCGCGGATATGCCCGGAGACCACCGACACCGCGCCGAACTCGCCCATTGCCCGCGCGTTACACAGAATCACCCCGTACAGCAGGCCCCATTTGATGCTGGGCAGCGTGGTGTACCAGAACATCTGCCAACCGGAAGCTCCGAGGACGACCGCCGCTTCCTCTTCTTCCGAGCCCTGCGCTTCCATCAGCGGAATCAGTTCGCGAGCGACGAAAGGAAAAGTGACGAAGATCGTCGCCAGCACGATCCCGGGCAGGGCGAAGATGATCTTGATGTCGTGTGCCTGCAGCCAGGGGCCGAACCAGCCCTGCGCGCCGAACATCAACACGTAGATCAGGCCCGAGATCACCGGCGACACGGAAAAAGGCAGGTCGATCAGGGTGATCAGCAGGCGCTTGCCGGAGAACTCGAACTTGGCGATCGCCCACGATGCGGCGACCCCGAACACCAGGTTCAGCGGAACCGCGACCAGCGCGACCAGCACCGTCAGCGTAATCGCCGAGCGGGCATCCGGGTGGTGCAGCGACGCGCTGTAAGCCCCCCAGCCCTTGCGCAAGGCTTCGGGGAAAA
>DIME01000022.1:7386-30613 GCA_002425405.1 Candidatus Accumulibacter vicinus | reverse complement strand
TTGCGCAGACCCAGAAAGTCGAACTTCACCAGCCCGACCTTCTCGACATCGTCCTTGTCGTACTGGGAAACCACCGAACCGCCGCCGTCGGCCGAATAGACCGGGCAGAAGTCGGTGAGTTTGCCGGGCGCAATCAGCACGCCGCCGGCGTGCATGCCGACATTGCGTGTCAGATCTTCGAGGCGGGCGGCCAGATCGAAGAGATCGCGGACCTCTTCCTCGTCATTGATCCGGGCCTTCAATTGCGGTTCGGCAGCAATTGCCTTGGCCAGCGACAGCGGCTTGTTGGTCTCGACCGGAATGAGTTTGGCAAGCTGGTCACAGAAGTTGTACGGCAGATCGAGGACGCGGCCGACGTCACGAATCACCGCTTTCGACGACATGGTGCCGAAAGTGACGATCTGCGAGACCGCCGCTGCCCCGTACTTCCGGCGCACGTACTCGATGACCCGCCAGCGATTGTCCTGACAGAAGTCGATGTCGAAGTCGGGCATCGATACCCGCTCGGGGTTGAGAAAACGTTCGAAGAGCAGCGCGTAGCGCAAGGGATCGAGGTCGGTAATCCCCAACGCGTAGGCGACGACCGAACCCGCGCCCGATCCGCGACCCGGCCCCACCGGACAGCCGTTGTGCTTGGCCCAGTTGATGAAATCGGCAACGATCAGGAAATAGCCGGGGAATCCCATCTGTACGATGGTATCGGTTTCGAGCTGCAGGCGAGCATCATAGGGGGGGCGCTCTGCGAGACGTTCGGCCGGGTCAGGAAAAAGCTGCTGCAGGCGAAGTTCAAGGCCGGCAACGGCCTCCTGGCGGAGATAATCATCGAGCGTCACGCCGTCCGGGGTCGGGAAAGCGGGCAGGTAGCTCTTGCCGAGCGTGATCTGCAGATTGCAGCGCTTGGCGATCTCCACCGAGTTCTCGAGCGCTTCGGGAAAGTCCGCAAACAACTCGACCATTTCGCCAGCCGACTTGAAGTACTGCTCTTCGGTGTACAACCTGGGGCGGCGCGGATCACCGAGCATGTAGCCCTCGGCAATGCACACTCTCGCTTCATGCGCCTTGAAGTCGTCACGTTCGAGAAACTGGACCGGGTGCGTGGCAACCAGCGGCAGTTCAAGATCGGCCGCCAGATCGGCGGTCATGGAGACCAGCAACTCCTGCTGCGCCTGGCCATAACGCTGAACTTCAAGGTAGAAGGCTGCAGGGAACAATTGCTCCCATTGGCGCGCTCGACTTGCGGCCTGTTGATAATTGCCCTGCAACAGCGCTTCGCCAACGTCGCCGGCAGCCGCACCTGAGAGAGCGATCAATCCATCGACGCCAATTTCCTGCAACATCCGGCGCGTGATTTCGGCCCGCCCACGCACCCGCGGCGCCAGGTAGGCACGCGACAACAGCTCGCACAGTTGCAGATAACCCTGCCGCGAGCGACAGAGCAGCAACAGACGATAGGGACGATCCGGGTCGCTGTCGTTGGCAATCCAGACATCGCTGCCAAATATCGGCTTGATCCCTCGGCTGCGCGCCGACGAATAGAACTTGACCAGACCGAAGAGATTGGCGAGGTCAGTCAGCGCCAGTGCCGGCATCCCGTAGCGGGCAGCACGGTCAACCGCATCGTCAAGACGGACGATGCCGTCAGTGATCGAATACTCGCTATGCAGGCGGAGGTGGATGAACGGACTCTCGAGCATCCCGGCATTTTACCCCCAGGCGGCACAGCAAACGCGATCATCGCAAGCAGAGGTGCGTATCCAATTGTTGTGCAGGCCGGGGGCTGATGTACCGCCCGAGTGAATTCTGACACAGCACGACTCGTCGCTTTGGCGTAGCATTGAATTCGCCAACATCTGCCCCGATCAGGGGCTTTATTCTTGTTCCACCAACCGCAGCCACGCAGACTCCATGACAGACATCCTCTCTGGCCAGATTAATCTGGCCGGCCTCTTCGACTCCGGCGCAGCTCCGGCGCTGATCAGCTCGCTGACCCTGCGGGGCGAAGAGGTTGCCCGCAACGCCGATACCCTTTGCGCGGTAATGGGTTCCCCTTCGTTCAGAGAGGGGGGCAGCATCGGCACCCCGCGAAGGACAGAATTTTCTGCAGAACTTTTGCAGGCCTGGCGCGAGGTCGGGGTGGAAGTGGTCGCACGCATCAGAGGATCCTACGCTTTGGTGATTGTCGATGGCGCGCGCGGATGCGTTTTCCTGGCCGTTGACCGGTTCGCGGTCGAGACGCTGTGTTATCGCACCGACGGCAAGACGCTGGCTTTCTCCGACCGTGCCGACTGTGTTCCGGGGCGCAGCGACGAACTTGATCCGCAGGCGATTTTCGACTACCTGTACTTTCACATGATCCCGGCACCACGCACGATATTCAGTGATGTGCGCCGGTTGCCGGCAGCGCATAGCGTACTGCTCGATCGGCAAGGCGTACATGAAACACGTCACTGGCCCTTGCTTTTCGACGAGCGCCGCCAACCAGCTTTCGCCGACGCACGCGACACGTTCCGCAATCTGATTCGCGAAAACGTCGCTGAAGCAGTCGCCGGCCACCAGCGCGTCGGCAGCTTTCTCTCCGGAGGCACCGATAGCTCGACGGTGGCAGGCGTACTCTGCCAGGTGACAGGCAGGCCGGCACCCGCCTATTCGATCGGCTTCGATGCCGAGGGCTATGACGAAATGGCCTATGCCCGCATCGCCGCCAAGCACTTTGACTGCGAGCACCATGAATACTACGTCACGCCGGCTGATTTGGTGGCCAGCATGCCGGCGGTCGCGCAGCATTTCGATCAACCCTTCGGTAATTCCTCGGCCCTGCCAGCCTATTACTGCGCCAGAATCGCACGCGCCGATGGCTGCACCAAGATTCTCGCGGGAGATGGCGGCGACGAACTGTTCGGGGGGAATTCCCGCTACGCGATGCAGCGCTTGTTCGAGTTCTATCACGCCGTTCCGAAGGGCATGCGGCGCCTGATCGAGCCCATGTGCGACGACCACAGTCCGTTGCGGCGGATACCCGGTCTCAAGCAAGCCACCGGTTATGTCCGTCATTCCCGTGTGCCGATGCCGGATCGCCTGCAGAGCTTCAATCTGCTCATGCAGCTTGACCCTGCCAGCGTATTAAGTGCCGATTTCCTCGCCCGGATCGACCTGAGTGAGCCATCGAGACACATGCAGTCCACCTGGAGCGAGTGCCAGGCGCCGAGCCTGATCAATCGAATGCTGGCTTACGACTGGCGCTACACGCTGGCCGACAGTGACCTTCCCAAGGTACGCGGTGCCACTCGAATGGCTGGCATCGAAGTCGGCTATCCATTGCTGGCGGATACATTGACCGATTTCTCGATGGCTTTGCCACCCGACTGGAAGCTTCGCCGCTTCAAGCTACGCTGGTTCTTCAAGGAAGCGCTGCGAGGCTTCCTGCCCGATGCGATCATTACCAAGAAGAAAAAAGGCTTCGGACTGCCCTTTGGCCTCTGGACGACACGCACGCCAGCCTTGAGGAAACTCGTCGAGGATTCGCTCGGCACGCTCGCGACACGAGGTATCATTCGCGCTGATTTCATCCAGAAACTGATGAGCGAATATCTGCCCGCCCACCCCGGCTACTACGGGGAGATGGCGTGGATCCTGACGATGTTTGAGCAGTGGCTCCGGCACCAGGAAACAAGATAATGACTTGATGACCATCTGCGATAGCTTGCGGTTATGTGAACCTTGGGAATATGTCTCATTATCAAGTTGACAATGAGGATGGGAAATGGGAAATATGAATTATGGTTTGATCGTCAGCAGCTGGCGAATGCCGTGTCGATTGATGGTTTTCTGGCTCATGCTGTTAGCGCTCTGCGCCAATGTGGCCGCAACGGAAACGATCCCGGAATCCCCCGATTACCCGAACATTGTCTTGACGACCGATGATTTCAACAACCAACGCCTGGGGGCATTCGAGGAGTTCAGGGGGTATCTGGCCAGAAGTTCTTGGGCGTTGACAAGCGTCGGCCCGGGGAAAAGTTCATTTACATTTCAGCCGCAGATTCCGCGTCGAGGCTGGTACACCGTTTATCTCTGGTGGCCCATTACCAAAGTTAATGCCAAGCAAGCTCAGATACTCGTGCAACATGCCGAGGGAAGCTCGACTGCGAGGGCCGATCAGACGATGGGCGGTGGACTTTGGCAACGCATCGGCACCTTTCCGTTCACGCCCGAATCGTCGTCGAAAATCGAGCTGGTTGGAAATTCGGATAAGCCGGTAGTCGTTGATGCGTTGAGGTTGCAGTTCGTTGGCGAGTCGCGACCTGGTCTGCGGATCGTCACCTCGGCCCTGCCGATTGCCGTCGTGAATGAACGCTTTGACGCTTTTCTTGAGGTTGATGGCGGTCGCCCCCCGGTCAAGTGCCATGTTCCATTGCCAAGCGGGTTGGCTCTGGATGCTGCCCGTTTAGCGATTTCGGGAACGCCGACCGTACCTGGGCAGTGGGACATTACCGTTTCCTGCTTCGATTCGTCTGGCGTTCACCAACAGCGTGTGCTGAGTCTCGAGATATTATCCAATGATCAGGAGCGCTCGCGCGCGACCCCGGTTTTGTACAGTCCTGGTGCGAGCAATTCCGAGATCAACGCTGCCGCTGCGCCGACGACAAGTGAAATGGCTAGCGGCCAAGCCTTGACTGAGCTCCAGGCTATGATCGCATCCCTTCCCGAGGGAAACTGGGCGAAGGTCAACACGAACAACTATTCAGACGTGTGGACCCCGCCGGATCTGCGCCCGGTTGGTGCGTATTATCCAAGCGCGATAATTGGTGCCTGGAGCAGTTTCGGCTGGGATACGAATCGGGCTGACTTGTGGCTCTATGGCGGCGGGCACGCGAACTACTCAGGGAATGACGTCTACCGCTGGCGTGCAAGCACGATGATGTGGGAAAGGGCGTCCCTGCCGAGCCAAGTAATACAGGACCCGCTGGGCAATTACATTGCGGTAGATGGGCCAGACGCGGCCCCAGCCTCTGCCCACACCTACGATAACAACATATTTTTGCCTATCGTCGACCGGCTGCTGGTACTGGGTGGCGCCGCTTGGCAAAACGGTGGGCAATACAGGCGTCAGGCCACAGCGACTACCAGCAGAAATACGGGCCCCTATTTTTTTGATCCCAATCGGGCCGACCCCGGCAAGGTGGGAGGAAGCACCGGCTCCCACGTGCAAAATACCGCACCACATCCCGAAGTAGTCGGTGGTGAGATGTGGCAGAACCGTGATCATACGGTCAATCTCGCGAGTGCCCCGCTCCCGGCGAGTCATGTGAATGGATGCACTGCCTACGCTGCGGAGAACGGGCGTGATACGGTTTACGTGGGCGCAACCTCTGGCGGTACGGCACGCAATCTGTATCGTTATGTGATCAATGATGTCACTGCTCCCGCGGCAGACAACTGGGAACGAATTGGTGGCTACTGGGGCTCGCCAACAGATTCCACATCGTGTGCATTCGACCCGGGACAAAAACTCTTCGTGCTGACCGGGAACAACTCATTTCCTTTGTACTACTGGAACACGGCAACACCAGGCTCCAAGAATTATGAGGTTCGCATCAATCTCTCGGATCCCAACGGCCAACTGCTACCATTGTTGCAGGCAAATGCCATCACACTGAAAAAATGTGGTCTTGACTTTGACCCGGTGCAACGCAAGTACATGCTGTGGTGTGGAGATGGTCGCGTGTGGTCGATCAGCCCTCCTGAAACAATATCAGCATCTGGTTGGTCTGTCTCGTTGCAGCCAACGCCAACCGGTTCCGTGCCAAACGGGGACACGGGAACCGGCATTCTCGGCAAGTGGAAGTACGCTTCCGACCTCGGGGTCTTCATCGGATTGCAGGACAGGACCTTGGGCAACGTCTGGGTTTACAAGCCCGTTAGCGGAACCAACCAATCGCCTGTCGTGAATCTCACGGCGCCGCCCAATGGTGCCACGATCGCCGCGGGCGGCAGTGTCACGCTGATTGCCAATGCCTCCGATATTGATGGGACGGTGAGCAAGGTAGAATTCTTCGCCGGCGCGGAAAAACTCAGCGAAATCACTTCACCGCCTTATCAGTTTTTCTGGGTAAACCCTCCTGCAGGTAGCCATATCTTGACGGCCAGAGCCACCGACAATCTTGGGAAAACAGCCGTCTCACCTCCCATCACGATCACCATGTTAGGGATCAACCAACCTCCCGTCGTCAGTCTGTCAAGTCCAGCCAATGGCACCACGATCAATACTGGCACCTTCATCAGCATCAACGCCAACGCCTCCGATAGCGATGGTTCGATTGCCAGGGTAGAGTTCTTCGAGGGAAGCAAAAAGATCGGTGAATCCCTGTCACCTCCTTTCAGCGTCGCCTGGTCTGCCAGTGTCGTCGGCTCTTATACGCTTTCGGCGATCGCGTATGACAACTTGGGGGCCAGCACTGCATCCGCGCCCATTTCCGTGACTGTCATCACACCCCTTCCAGAGAGCACGCTCTCTCTGCAAGATGGGGTCAACGGCTACGCTGGAACGCGCGATACTTATCTTTCGGTATATTCCAAGACCACAAGCCTGGGTACCCAAACGTACTTCTTGTCTGGTGGCTCGTCGTATACCAGTCTGGTCCGGTTTGCGATCTTTGCTTCCGAGGGTGGCCCCATACCCGATGGGGCCACCATCCAGTCCGCCACGCTGAGTATGTACAAGTCAACCGCGTACGATTACACCTATCGAGCCCATCGAATATTGATGGATTGGAGTGAAACGCAGGCTACATGGCAGCAACGTCTGGCCGGTGCCGCATGGAGTGCCGCTGGCGCAAACAATTCCGGAAGCGATTACCTCAGTATCGCTGATGGACAGGGTAGCGTCGGATGGAATAGTGGATGGCTGAACATCGATGTCAGCGTGGGTGTACAGCAAATGGCACAAGGCCAGCCCAATTTCGGTTGGCGCCTGATCGAGGTCAGCGGCAACAACAATCTCAAACGCTTTTATACCCGAGAGTCGGCCTCCAATCCCAACCTGAGACCCAAACTCACGATCCTCTACAGGAGCGCACAATGATGCCTTCATCGGAAAACAGAGCGGCCCCCCGGAATTTCGGACAGCAGGAGAAGTGGTAGCCTTGCCCCCAATCAACGGCTGTCGAAGCAGCCACCACAGGAGCAAGAGCATGAAGGCGGAACCACACACCGGCATTCAAGGCGCAAGTGGCCCTGGCGGCGCTGAAGAGCGACAAGACGCGAGCGGAACTGAGGCAGCAGCATGACGGGAAGCGGCAATGGATGGCGCCTGCGGTGCAGGTTTTGGGTGACACCAGCAGCCCCGCGAGGAGTGATCCGGGCCTGACGAAACGGCACGCCAAGATCGGCCCGTTGACGCTGGAACGCTGACCGCCGACTTCTGTCGGCGCAAAGCATGTCACCCCCCGATCCCTCTCCTGCAAGTGGAGAGGTGGGGAGATTCGAGGGTCGCTCGCGACTTTCATAGTAACAAACGGGCCACCTCTGGTTACACTGCCCACATGTTGAAGATCCTGTCATGTCGCCTGCTCGCCCTGCTGGGCTGGACGCTGAGCGAACCACCGGGGCGGCCGGCACGCGCCGTGCTGATCGGCTATCCGCACACGTCCAACTGGGACGCCTTCTATGCCCTGCTGGGCAAGCTGGCGCTCGGTCTCGATGCCCGATGGGTAGCGAAGGAGTCGCTGTTTCGCTGGCCTTTTGGCGGATTGCTGCGCCGTTTGGGCGGCATCCCGGTAAATCGGCGCGTCCGTCAGGGCTTCGTCGCCGAGATGGTGGCGCAGTTTGCAGCCGATCCCCGCCTGCTTCTGGTCGTCGCCCCGGAAGGCACGCGTAGGCTGACCCGCGGCTGGAAGAGCGGCTTCTACCGGATAGCGCTGGCTGCCGATGTGCCGGTCGCCCTGGGTTTTGTGGACTACGCGCGCCGCGAAGCCGGGATTCTTGCCTACGTGACGCTATCCGCCAATCCGGCGAGCGATCTGGCGGCCATCGCGCGCCACTACGCCGACCGGCGCGGCAAGCACCCGGATCTGGCATCGCCGATCCACTGGCTGGACTGACGGCGTCGGGCAGCGGCCTCGCCAAAGGCATTCGCGAAGCCGCCGGGGTCATTTCGGCGAGTGATTCATCCACCAGCCGATGCACGTGGCGGCAGCCCTGTTCGACCCGACGGTCGCACCACCAAGCCAGTTTTCGGTCTTCAACGCCCTCGGCGGCAGCAAGGAGTTGTTCGTCCTCACTACCGGGCACTTCGATTACCCGCGACGGATTCGGGAGGAACGGCAGCTCCGGGCGGCTCCGAGGATCTTCTTCGCGCCCCGCTGAGCAAGCAAGGAGGGTGCTGGAGATCAGCGCGTCATCGCTTGCGGGGTCGTGCGCCGCTCTTTCCGGGCCCAGTGGCTTGCCGGTCCGCCGCCACCCTGGCGGCTCGCCTCGTCACGCTGCCGAAACATTGTTGGCGTAGCCTGCGGGGGTTCTTGCCATCCCGCGGACGGAAAACAGCCAATGAACCAAACCCAGCAAGTCCCGGACAGTCCACGCCTGAGTGACGGCGCAGAGGCCACTGCCGGCGGCGGCCACCCGCAGGCGGAACGTCTGATCCCGAAAATCAGTGAGCTGCGTGCTCGCGCCATGGCGCTCGAGTTGAGCCACGTCGATCAGTTGCAGCGCATCGGGCCCAGCTATCAGAGCAGCGCCCGCAACCTGTTGCACTATCTCGCCCTGCGGCAGATCGATCTGCGGCCGCTGCAGGAGGAACTGACCGCTCTCGGCCTGACTTCACTGGGCGGCTGCGAGGCGCAAACACTGCGTTCGCTGGATGCCGTGCTGGCGGCCCTGCATGGCCTCGTCGGCCGGCCGCGGCAACCGCAGTCTCCGGCTTCACCGCTGAGCAGCGACGATGGCACCATCGTCCTCGATCAACACAGCCAGCTTCTCCTCGGCTCGCCGGCGGGCAAACGTTCGGTGCGGATCATGGTGACGATGCCGAGCGAAGCGACCTTCGACTACGCGCTGGTGCGCAACCTGCTGGCTGCCGGCATGGACGTGATGCGCATCAACTGCGCACACGACGA
Source organism: Candidatus Accumulibacter vicinus (assembly GCA_002425405.1). GTDB lineage: Bacteria > Pseudomonadota > Gammaproteobacteria > Burkholderiales > Rhodocyclaceae > Accumulibacter > Accumulibacter vicinus. Next base: position 21,503 of record DIME01000022.1, on the reverse strand, counting down.
CGAGACGGCCTGGCTGGGCATGATCAAAAACCTGCACCGTGCCGAGAGGGAACTCGGCCGCTCGGCCAAGATCTATGCCGACCTGGCGGGTCCGAAGCTGCGTACCGGCATGATCGAGTCGCTCGGGCGCGTCCTCAAATATCGTCCACGCCGCGACCTGCGCGGGTCGGTGAGTGAGCCGGCGCAGGTCTGGCTGACGCCGGCCGCGGCTCCCGAGCCGGCACCTCCGGGTGTGCGTTTCACCTTGCCGATCGAAGGCCATCTGGTCGCGTCCGCGCTTGTCGGTGACGTCATCGCCTTCGACGATTGCCGGGGTAAATATCGGGAACTCGTGGTGAGCGAAGTGCGCAATGCCTCGCGTCTGGCGCTGGCGAGCCGGACGGCCTACGTGGAACAAGGCGGCCTGGCTCGCCTGCTCCGCGCCGGCGAGGTGATTGCCGAAGGCGACTTTGGTCCCTTGCCCGAGGTCGTCTCGCCGATCGAGCTGGCGGTGGGCGACAGACTGATCCTGACCCGCGATCGCATTCCGGGGCGGGCCGCGGTGCGCGACGCCGGGGGTCAGCTCATCGACCCGGCGCGCATTTCATGCTCCCTGGATGCCGCTTTCGAAGCCGCAAGACCCGGCGAGACCATCTGTTTCGACGACGGAAAGATCGGCAGCCGCGTCATTGCCAATGACGGTCGGGAAATCGTCGTGCAGATCGGCGACACTGGCCCGACAACCGCCAGGCTGCGGCCGGAAAAAGGGATCAATCTGCCCGACACCGAACTTGCCATCGCGGCCCTGACGGAAAAGGATGTCCATGACCTGACGTTCCTGGTGAAGCACGTGGACATGGTTGGACTCTCCTTCGTGCGCACGCCGGAGGACGTGCTGCTCCTGCAACGCCATCTCGAGAGGCTGGGTGGTGGAGATATCGGTATCGTGCTCAAGGTCGAGAACCGGGAGGCTTTCGAGAACCTGCCGCGCCTGCTGTTGACCGCGATGTACTCGCCGCCGGTCGGCGTGATGGTGGCGCGCGGGGATCTTGCCGTCGAAGTCGGCTTCGAGCGTCTGGCCGAGGTGCAGGAAGAGATCCTCTGGCTGTGTGAAGCCGCCCATGTGCCGGTGATCTGGGCGACCCAAGTGCTGGAGGGGCTGGCCAAGACGGGAGCACCAACGCGTGCGGAGGTCTCCGACGCCGTCATGAGCGGCCGTGCCGAGGCCGTGATGCTCAACAAGGGGCCTTACATCGTCGAGGCGGTGCGTTTTCTCAACGGCGTGCTGGAGCGCATGCATGCCCACCAGCACAAGCGGCGCAACATGCTGCGCAGGTTGTCGATTTCCGAACAGGTCTAGGCGCGCCGAACGGACACTCGCCGGCAGGAACGGGCAGCGCCGCCGAGGCTTCTTGGCCGCCCAGAACCCGGTACACTGCAGGCATCCGTCCAAGAGTACCGCCATGACTGCCACTTCCGCGGCGCTGCCGCCAAGCCGTGACCTCGAGGTCGTTTCGCTGATCGGCTGCGCGCATGGCGTCTCGCATTTCTTTCACCTCCTCCTGCCGCCCCTCTTTCCGTGGCTGATGAAGGACTTCGCACTCAGCTTCACCGGCATCGGCGCGACGATGACGGTCTTCTTCGTTGTCTCGGCAATGGGTCAGGCGCTTGCCGGCTTCCTCGTCGATCGCTACGGCGCGGCGAGGGTTCTCGGCGGCGGCATCGGTTGTTGCCTGACTGCGTCGCTGCTGCTTGCGGTCGCTGACGGCTATGCCGCGCTGGCCATCGTCGCGGCGCTGGCCGGGCTGGGCAACAGTGTCTTCCACCCGGCCGATTTCACAGTGCTCAATCGCCGCGTGTCGCCACCCAGGCTGAGCTACGCGTTCTCGATTCATGGCCTCTCCGGCAATCTCGGCTGGGCGCTGGCGCCGGTGTTCATGACCGGAATTGCCGCCACGGCCGGCTGGCGGGTCGCGGCACTAGCCGCCGCCGCGCTCGCGGCTCTGGCACTGGCTCTCCTGTTCTGGCGCCGCCGTACGCTCGCCGATCCGCCGCACAGCCTGCCGGCGCCCGAGGTCGCGACGCCGGCGCCGCTTCTGGCGTTCCTGCGCTCGCCGGCGGTATGGCTGTGTTTCGCCTTTTTCTTTCTGATCACGACGGCGTTCGGCGCGATCCAGAACTTCGCGACGCCAATCCTGCAGAATCTCGCTTGACTCAATACCGTGAAGCGGGCGCGCCGCGTGCCTACCACGGCTGCCGTCGACGCGTCTGTGATCGGAGGGTTGCATCGCCTCTCCCGGGCCGTCAGGAGTCGTCCGGTCCGGCACCGCTCTTGCCTTCGGTGTACCGGCGCATGGCCTGGCGCAGGAAGGCGAGGTGCGTGCGGAAGTTTCGACAGGGGAGGCAGATCATCAGGTGCGTCCGCATCGTCACGCGCTCACGCAACGTGAGCTCCCGCTCGAGCGCCTCCGAGCACAAGCGGGTTATTTCCCGACAGTTGCGCATCATCGCTCGATTCTGGCGCTGGCGCCGGCGCCAACCGACCGTGCGCCACCGCCTTGCGAACGCATCGCGGCAGCTCGTCGGACTCGTCCGCAACGGCAATCGGCGGGCATCGTCAGCGGCGCCATCGGTCCGACATCCACTTGCTCAGGGTCGCTCTCCTCGTGCAAAAAAACCGCGCCGGGTGATCAGGAAGCTGGCAGGGCCGGCGGCGTGAGCGCAAGTCCCCCGGTCGCAGCGACTGGTCGACAACCGGACTGCCGATGGTTTGTCGGCTCGCGGCGCAGATCCTTACATTTCTGTTGCCGAGAACTTGCGACGCAGATCTGGCCATGTCGACTCCTCCTAGCCGAGGTGGAGCAGCCTGGCCAGGAAGTCAAAGAACAGGCAATAGAGGGCGATCGGCAGAGGCAGGCCGAGCAGGGTGCCGAGCATGTACTCCCGAAAACCGACCCCGGACATGGCGAGGGCGTAGTTGAGCGCCGGCGCCGTCTGAAACAGGATGCGCAGGCAGAGAACGCTGCGGATCGGGTGGCCATCGAGTTGCTCCAGCAGGCGGCGCGCGGGCCGGTTCGTCAACTGTCGCAGGGCATCGCCACCGACCAGGCGGATGCTGAGGAAAGTCAGTGCGCAGGAGATGCTGGCGGCGAGGTAGGTGACGACGCCGCCCCAGCTTCGTCCCAGGGCCAGCACAGCGGCCGCGAGAAAGATCCAGCCCGGGATCTGGATCAGGTTGCCCAGCGAGAATAGCAGGACAAAAATCAGGACTCCGTTCAGCCTGTGCTCGAGGAACTGGTCGTGCAGGAACTGCCGACTGAAGTGGTCGCGCCAACCGGACAGCTCGAAGGTCGCGAACAGTACGCCGAGGAACAGCGCCACCGCAAGCAGTCGCGGGTAGGGTAGGGTCGATCGGTTCAACATGTGGTCCAGCGCTGTCAGCTCTTTCTCATCCGGGGTGTCCACAAGTCAAAACGCCAGCCGGCGCGCGCAGGCCCGACAAGGCTCGGTCACGCCATCTCCCGCCCTGCGTTGCCGGTCGCGTGAGATGGCGTCAGCCACTTCTGCCAAAGCCCGCGCAGCACCTGTGCCGGTGGCAGGCTGAGAGCCTTGACACCACCCGGGCTTGAGTTGCAGACGGCCCGCGACGCCAACCGCCAGACCGCCGGCCTGCAGCAGCATGGGCCAGGCAAAGGCCTTGATCGGGCCAATTTCCTGGTCCCATGGGTTCTGTTTTACTTCCCCGGTGTAATAGTCGCCACCCGCCAGCTTGTCGCCGAGCAAGCGCAGGGTGGACATGTTTTTCCCAAACGTCGATTGACGAGCGTCGTTAATCACCCGTCACGGCGCGGCCGATCACCAGGCGCTGGATGTCGTTGGCACCTTCGTAGATCTGGCAGACACGGACGTCGCGATAGATCCGCTCGACCGGGAAGTCGCTGACGTAGCCGTAGCCGCCGAGAATCTGGATCGCGTCGGAGCAGACTTTTTCGGCCATTTCGGAGGCGAACATCTTGGCCATCGACGCTTCCTTGAGGCAGGGCTTGCCGGCATCCTTGAAGGTCGCGGCCCGCCAGACCAGCAGACGAGCGGCATCGATCTGCGTGGCCATGTCGGCGAGACGGAAGCTCACCGCCTGATGCTCGATGATCGGCTTGCCGAAGGTTTCGCGTTCCTTGGCGTATTGCACCGCCGCTTCGAAAGCGGCACGCGCCATGCCGACCGACTGGGCAGCGATGCCGATGCGGCCGGCTTCGAGGTTCGACAGGGCAATCCGGTAGCCGTCGCCTTCCTTGCCGAGCAGGCAGGAAGCCGGAACCCGGCAGTTCTCGAAGAGGATCTGCGCGGTATCCGAAGCGCGCTGACCCATCTTTTCCTCGATGCGGGCAACGATGTAACCGGGTGTCGCGGTCGGCACCAGGAAACACGAGATGCCCTTCTTGCCGGCGGCCTTGTCGGTGACGGCAAAGACGATCGCCACCTGCGCGTACTTGCCGGTAGTAATGAACTGCTTGACGCCATTGAGAACGAAATGATCGCCGTCGCGGTCGGCGCGGGTGGTGATGGCCGCGGCATCGGAGCCGGTATGCGGTTCGGTCAGGCAGAAGCAGCCGAGCATCTCGCCGCGTGCCATTGGCTTGAGCCAGTTTTCCTTCTGTTCGTCGCTGCCGTACTTCATGGTGATGCCGCAGGCCAGCGAATTCTGCACGCTGACGATCGTCGAGGTCGCGCCGTCGCCAGCGGCGATCTCTTCGATCACCAGCACCAGCGACATGTAGTCCATGCCAGCGCCGCCCCATTGCTCGGGAACGACCATGCCAAGCGCGCCGAGTTCGCCGAGTTCGCGTAGCGCATCGGCCGGGAAGGTGTGATGGCGGTCCCACTCGGCAGCGTAGGGCGCCAGACGCTCCTGCGCGAAAACGCGCAGCGAGTCGCGGATCATTTCCTGTTCCTGTGTCAAGATCATTGGATTTTCTCCTTGCTGATGACGCCGGCCGCAAGGCGCGCGCCGGCATGATTGGTGATGACGACTCCGGCGATGACCAGCGTGCCGCCGAACAGAATCCCGACCCCGAGCCGTTCGTCGAGCAGCACGGCGCCGAGGATGACGGCGCTGACCGGGACCAGGTTGATGAACGCCGCCGAGCGCGTCGCGCCGATGCGTTGCACGGCTTCGGCGTACCAGGTAAAGGCGAGGGCGGTACCGAATAGCCCGAGGAAAACGATCGCGCTCAAGCCACGCCAGGTGATTTCCGTCAGCATGAACAGCGACCCCTGTAGCAGCGCCGCGATGGTCAGCATCCCCCAGCCGGTCAGACTGGCACCAAAGGTCATCGCCAACGGCGACAGTGAGCGCGTGCCGCGCCGGCCGACAAAAGTATAAACCGCCCACAGCACACTGCAGCCGATGATCAGCCATTCGCCGAGACCCACCTCGCCGGCCAGCAGCAGACGGGGGTCGCCGTTGGTGACCACCAGCAGGCAGCCAAACATCGCCAGTGCGATGCCGGCAGCTTTCGTCGGCGACATCGGCGCCCTGAACAGCAGCCAGTCACCGGCCGCGACCACCGCCGGCGTCAGCGCCACCACCAGCGCGCCGCGCCCGGCCTCGATCATCTTCAAACCGTAGAGGAAACACAGGTTATAGAGAAAGATGCCGCTGGCGCCCAGTGCCACGAGCGTCAACCACTCCTTGAACGACCAGCGCGGCCAGCCTTCATGGATTACCACCAGCGTGCCGAGGACCAGCGCCGCGAGCAGGAAGCGCCAACTGGCCACGGCCAGCGGCGAGGCTTCGCTGACCGCCACCCGGCCGGCTATCCAGGTTGCTCCCCAGACCAGGACGGTGGCGAGCAGCTTGAGGTAGGTCGTGGGGAACGCCTGCGCCCGTTCGGCAGTTGCGGTCAAAGAGTTTCCGCGGTCGCGGCTGCGCTGCCGGGAAGTGGCAAGAAATGGCGCATGGCAGGGTTTGTCATGGGTATGTCGCGTCTGCGACTCAGACCTGCAGCCCTGCGAGTGCCGCGACATAGTTCGGCAGCAGGTCTTCGTGGCGGTGCACGGTGAACCCGAGGTCACGCATCAGTCCATCGCGCAGGCCGTAGATCCAGCCGTGCACGGTGACCGGCTGACCGCGCTGCCAGGCGTCCTGGATGACGAAGGTCTGGCAGACGTTGGTCACCTGTTCGAGAACATTGAGTTCGCAAAGTCGATCATGTTGCCGCTCTGGCGGCAGGGTATCGACCAGTGCCAGATGTTTGTCGTGCACGTCGCGGACATGCCGCAGCCAGATGTCGACCAGCCCGGCACGATCCCGATTGAGTGCAGCCTTGACGCCGCCGCAACCGTAGTGGCCGACGACCATGACGTGCCTGACCTTGAGGACATCGACGGCGAACTGGATCACCGACAGGCAGTTCAGATCGGTGTGTACGACGACGTTGGCGACGTTGCGGTGGACGAAAAGCTCGCCCGGCAGCAGACCGACAATCTCGTTGGCCGGCACACGCGAATCCGAGCAGCCGATCCACAGGTATTGCGGTGTCTGCAAGTGCGACAGTTTGAGGAAGTACCCCGGATCGATCTCCTGCATGCGACTCGACCAGGCGCGGTTGAAGTCGAACAGGTGAAAGAGGTTTTCGTTGACGACTTCTTCCTCCGACCAGTTTTCGAGATCGAGGGCGAGAAACATCGTGCCTTCGAGTGGCGTCTGGTAATAGGCGGGCGTTTCCTTGAAACCCAGTTCGCGGTAGAGCTTGACCGCAACGCGCATGGTTGGCAGGGTGTCGAGCAGCAACTTGCGGTAGCCGATTTCCTTGGCCGCCTTGATCGCCGCCATCGTCAGCACGCGGCCGATGCCGAAGCTACGCTGGCTGGGCTCGACATACAGCCGCTTCAGTTCGCAAAGGCCCGTCGAGAAGGGTCGGATACCGACGCAGCCAGCCGGCCGGCCATCGCGTTCGGCATAGAACAGGCGACCGTCAGGCTGGGCGTAGGCGCCCGGTAGCGATGCCATTTCCGCTTCGAAATTCTGGAAACACAGGTCGACGCCGAGCCACGCGGCATAATTTCGGAAGAACTGGCGAACGTGTTCGATGGCAGTGGTGTCGTTGGCGCTGACGGCGCGCAGCGTGCAGGTCATGATCTTCCTAGCGGTTCATAGGGTTTTACAGCGTTTCGGCAAAAAGCTCCCGGCCGATCAGCATGCGGCGGATTTCCGATGTGCCGGCACCGATCTCGTAGAGCTTGGCATCGCGCCACAGGCGACCCGCCGGGTACTCATTGATGTAGCCATTGCCGCCGAGGATCTGGATCGCCTCGCCGGCCATCCAGGTCGCCTTTTCGGCAGCGTACAGAATCGCCCCGGCGGCGTCCTTGCGGGTCGTTTCGCCACGATCGCAGGCCGCGCCGACGGCATAGACGTAAGCTCGGCAGACGTTGAAGGTGGTATACAGATCGGCGATCTTGCCCTGCATCAACTGGAATTCACCGATCGGTTGGCCAAACTGTTGGCGGTCATGGATGTAAGGCAGGACCAGATCCATGACGGCAGCCATGATTCCCAGCGGACCGCCCGCGAGCACGGCGCGTTCGTAGTCGAGGCCGCTCATCAGCACGCGCACGCCGCCATTCAGTTGACCGAGGACATTTTCTTCAGGCACTTCGCAGTCATCGAAAAACAGCGGGTAGGTGTTCGATCCGCGCATGCCGAGCTTGTCGAGTTTGGTGCCGCAGGAGAAACCCGGCATCCCCTTTTCCACGATGAAAGCGGTGATGCCTTTCGAGCCGGCCTCGAGGTCGGTCTTGGCATAGACCACCAGCGTGTCGGCATCCCCGCCGTTGGTGATCCACATCTTGCCGCCATTGAGGACGAAGCGGTCGCCCTTGTGCTCGGCGCGCAATTTCATGCTGACCACGTCCGAACCGGCGTTGGCTTCCGACATGGCGAGCGCCCCGACGTGTTCTCCGGAAATCAGTCTGGGCAGATAGCGGTCTTTCTGTGCGGCATTGCCATTGCGGCGAATCTGATTGACGCAGAGATTCGAGTGCGCGCCGTAGGAGAGGGCAACACTCGCCGAAGCTCGGGAGATTTCTTCCATGGCGATGATGTGTGCGAGATAGCCGAGCCCGCTGCCGCCGTACTCCTCCTCGGCAGTGATGCCGAGCAGGCCCATGCTGCCCATCTTCTGCCAAAGATCGGCGGGAAAGAAGTTGTCGCGATCGATGGCTTCGGCGCGCGGCCTGATTTCGGCAGCGGCAAAAGCCTGAACGGTTGCCCGCAGCATGTCGATGGTCTCGCCATGGGCAAAACCGAGGTTCGGGTAGGGCATGTCTGTCGCTCCTTGATCAGGTTTTGGCGGGGTGTTTGCCGTGCACGGCCATGATGGTCTGCTGCATCAGCGCGCACAGGTTCTTCCTGCCATGGCTGACGGCAAACACTTCGGCACGGGTCACGATCAGTGTTCGCCCGTAGCGGACCACCGATCCTTCGGCAATCAACAGGGGCCCTTCGGCCGGGGCCAGCAGGTTGAGCTTGTACTCGACGGTCAACACCTCGGTGTCGGCCGCCGTCAGGGTGCTGGCGGCGTAACCCGCCGCCGAATCGGCAATCATGCCGACAATGCCGCCGTGAATGTAGCCATGCTGCTGCGTGACTTCGGGTTTGTAGGGCAGATGAATCTCGGTGTAACCCGCCTCGACCACCGCCATGCGGGCGCCGATCAGGTTCATGGCCTGTTGCCGCGCAAAGCTGGCACGGACGCGTTCGGCAAAATGGGGATCCTGGGCTTTATGCATGGCTACGAATTGTAATCTGGAAGCTTGTGCCGGGTTGCTTTAAGGGCGGCACGGCACTGAATCACGTGTAGAATGGTGCCAGCTCGACGCTGGCGGTAGTCAGCCTCTGAGCACGCCCAGTGTATAGGTTTCAGCATTTTTTACAATCCGCCCCGCGATGCTGCCAGATTACCCCTTTGCCACCCCGCCGGTTGCTGGCGAAACCTTCGAGGTTTCTCCGGGTATCCACTGGCTGCGGATGCCGCTGCCTTTCGCCCTCGACCACATCAACCTCTGGCTGCTTGAAGACGATGCCGGGTGGACCATCGTCGATACCGGTTTCGCCCTCGATACGGTCAAGGAATGCTGGCAGCAAATCCTGTCCCGCCTGGTGTCGACGGCACGTGGCGGGAAAATCGTGCGCATCATCGTCACGCATTTCCACCCCGATCATCTCGGCCTCGCCGCCTGGTTGCAGGAGCGCACCGGTGCGCCGGTGTGCATGACGGTGGGCGAGTATCTGACGGCGCATGCGGTCTGGCACGAGGTGGGCGGTCACGGCAATCAGCCGATGTTGCGGCAGTTTCGTGCACACGGCCTTGATGCCGATCGCTGCGCGGCACTGGAACGTCGCGGCAGTGGCTACAACCGCGGCGTACCGAGTCTGCCGACACATTACCAGCGCCTGTTCGGTGGTGACCAGGTGGCCATTGGCGGACATCGCTGGCAAGTCCGCATCGGTTTTGGCCATTCGCCGGAACATGCGGCACTCTACTGCGCGGAGCTCGGCGTGTTGATCTCCGGCGACATGCTCTTGCCGAAGATCTCGACCAATGTCAGCGTCTTTGCCGTCACACCCCTGGCCGACTCGCTCGGCGACTACCTGCAGTCGATCGATCACTACCGCGAACTGCCTGCCGAGACTCTGGTCCTTCCCTCGCACGGACTGCCCTTCCACGGCATCGAGAACCGGGTCAATGCGCTGCACGCACACCACCAGGAGCGCCTGCAGGTTCTTGAAGCGCACTGCACCACTCCACGCAGCGCTGCCGAGCTATTGATGACCTTGTTCTCGCGGGATCTCGATACGCATCAGATGATGTTCGCCATGGGCGAAGCGATAGCGCACCTGAATCGACTCGAACATGCCGGACGTCTGCTGCGCATCGAGGACGCGCATGGACTGATCCGTTTTGTCCGGAGGCCAGCAGCGGTATCGCCCGCCTGACCCGAAAATATCCGAGGAGCATGTTTCAGGGGTGCGCGGCGCGCCAGTCGGCCAGCGCTGCGAGTGCCATGTCGAAGGTTGGCAAGAGATCGACGCCGTCCAGTTTTACCAGTCGTCGAATGCCGGCGCCGCCGGCCCAGAGGGCTGCCTCCGGGGGCAGAATCAGCCGCAACTGTTGCAGCAGGACGGCAATCTGGCGTTGCGGAAAAGCGACCGAAAAGGAGAGGGCAACGATGTCGGCGCGGTGCGCGCTGGCCGCGCGGCCGATTTCGAGCAAGGGCATCTGTACGCCGAGAGGAATGCAATCGGCACCTTCGAGTGCGAATAGCGCCTCGACCATCAGCAGGCCGAGCACGTGCTGTTCGTCCGGTACGCTGGTCAGCAGGATGCGCGGCCGGCTCCGGCCGACAGGAAGCGCGGCAATGGCCTGGCGCAACAGGCGCTTGGTGAGTTCGGTAAACAGATGTTCATCGAATATCTCGAAGCTGCCGTCCTCCCAGGCTTCGCCGACGCGCCGGGTCAGCGGCGCCACCGAGTCCTGGACAAAACGTTGCAGGCCCTGTCGGGCAAGGCGCTGCTGCATGGCTTGCTGATAAGCGGCGCCGTTGCGCTGTTTGATCAGCGCGAGCAAAGCCCCGAGTTGCTCGACTTCCCCATTCTCCCCCGCGGCACGCGGCACCAGAGAACACGCGGCAAGCCCGCTCAGTTCTTCCGTGGCTGCCGCGATCAGTTTCCCCGGCCGGTGGCCCTGATCCATCAGGCGTTTGATCAGGCGCAAGCGCTCGACCTGCTCGGCCGGGTAGCTGCGTTCGCCGTTGGCGTCGCGGCGTGGCGCGGGGAAACCATAACGGCGTTCCCAGACGCGCAGAACGTCCTTCGAGAGGCCTGTGTCACGTTCGACGGCAGCGATGCCAAAATCGGGAATATGCATTTTTGTCCTAAACAATAATTAGACGAATCGTTGACAATCTTCAAATCGAACGATAGGATAGCCAAAACTATTTAATTTGTCCAGGACAAAAAAGGAGTGACCACCATGAACGCACCCGCGCATTTCTTCCTCCCTGACGTGCAATCGGCTCCGGACAGCCGCCGTCTGTCCATCCGGCACGTGGGGAGCGCCATGCAACGGATACAACGCATTGCCGTCGTCGGTGCCGGCATCTCCGGTCTGGCCAGTGCCTGGTTGTTGAGCCGCCAGCACCAGGTGACGCTGTTCGAGGCCGGCAGAACCCTCGGCGGTCACACCAATACGGTCGACGTACACCTGCAGGGCCGGACGCATCCGGTCGACACGGGTTTCCTGGTTTTCAATGAAAAGACCTACCCGAATCTGATCGCCCTGTTCGCTCTGCTCGGAGTCGATAGCATCGAAACCGAAATGTCCTTCGCAGTGAGCCTGCAGAACCCGGATCTCGAATGGTCGGGCAGCAACCTGACGACGGTTTTCGGTCAGAAGCGCAACCTCGTGCGCCCCCAGTTCTGGTCGATGCTTTCGGACATCCTGCGTTTCAATCGCGAGAGTTGCGCCTGGCTGGCCAGTCACCCGGACAAGCGACGCAGCCTGCGCGATTTCCTCGACGAGGGACGCTATTCCAGGGCCTTCTCGGAATGGTACCTGCTGCCGATGGCCGCTGCCATCTGGTCCTGCCCGACGGCCCGCATGCTCGATACCCCGCTCGCCACCTTTGTCCGCTTCTGCCAGAACCACGGCCTGTTGCAGGTCTTCGACCGGCCGCTGTGGCGCACGGTGAAGGGTGGCGGACGGACCTATGTGCAGAAGATCGCCGCGCAGCTCGACGACATCCGTCTCGCCTGCCCGGTGACTGCGGTCCGGCACGGGGCCGACGGACTGCGCGTTCACACCCCTGCCGGCAGCGAGCGCTTCGATCAGGTGGTGATGGCCTGCCACAGTGATCAGGCCCTGGCCATTCTCGGCACTGGTGCCAGCGACCGGCAGCGCGCGGTGCTCTCGGCGATCCGCTACCAGCCCAACCGCGCCGTACTGCACAGCGATCGCCGTCTGCTGCCGCGCGACGAGAGGCTGTGGTCCGCCTGGAACTATCTTGCCGGTCATGGCCAGCCGGGAGAGCAACCGGTTGCGGTCTCCTATCTGATCAATCGTCTGCAGCCTTTGCCCTTCAACACCCCGGTGGTGGTCACCCTGAACCCGGTGCACGAGCCCGATCCAACCAGTGTGATCGCCGAATTCGACTATGCCCATCCCATTTTCGATGGCCCGGCGATTACCGCGCAGCAACACCTGCCGGCGGTTCAAGGCGAAAACGGCATCTGGTTGTGTGGCGCCTGGGGCGGCTACGGCTTCCACGAAGACGGCCTGAAATCGGCGCTGCGCGTCGTCAACAGCATGGGCATCCGGGCGCCGTGGCAAGGCGAGTCGCTGCCGGTCGCCAGCGAACTGGCGACTGTCTGAGGTCGCGATGACTGCCCCACGCCTGCTGATCGGCCACGTGATGCACCGGCGCTTGCGACCGGCGGTGCATGCCTTCGTCTATCCGGTATTTTTCGTGCAACTGCCGCTGGCCGACCTGGCCGCCGCCAGTGGCCCGCTTTTTGCGGTCGACCGCGGCAAGCTGCTGAGTTTTCATCAGAAGGATCATGGCCCGCGCGACGGCAGTCCGCTGTTGCCCTGGATGCAGAACCTGCTGCGCGAGCGTGGTCTGCCCGACGACGGCGAAATCATCCTGCAATGCTTCCCTCGGGTTCTCGGCTACGTCTTCAATCCGGTCAGCTTCTGGTTCTGTCACAACCGTGCCGGCGAACTGATAGCCGTGCTTGCCGAAGTCAACAACACTTTCGGCGGCCATCACGGCTACCTGCTGCACCACCCGGACGCTGCGCCCCTGCTGGACGGCGAGGTGCTGCAGGCGAGCAAGGTGTTTCATGTTTCGCCGTTCTGCGAGGTCGAGGGGGGCTATCGCTTCCGCTTCGATCTGCAACGCCATTGCCCACGCATGCGCATCGATTACGACGATGCCCAGGGCGAACTCTTGTTGACCGCGATTTCGGGCAAGCCGCAGGCGTGGTCGACCCGGGCTCTCGCCGCCGCCCTTCTGCGCATGCCCATGCTGACTTTGGGCGTGATGGCCCGCATTCACTGGCAGGCACTCAGATTGTGGCTCAAAGGCGTGCCTTTTCATGGCAGAAAAACCGATTTCCCATTACAGGAACCGAGCAAATGAATACCCTGACCCTGCGCCAGGCAGTGCCCCTGGCACGCGATGCCCGTCTGGTCTTCGACTTGCTGGAACGCTTGCAAGGGGGGCTGCTCGAAGTGCGTCTGCCGGACGGTTCAAGCCGCCTGTTCGGCGATGGCGAGCACGGCGTCACCCTGCAGGTGCACGATGAGGCAATGTTCGGCCAGGTGCTTGCCCGTGGCGACATCGGCCTGGCCGCCGCTTACCTCGACGGCGCATGGGATTCGCCGGATGTCACCGGTCTGCTGACCTTGCTCGCGAAAAACCGTTCTGCGCTACGCTCGGCGGTCTATGGGCGCTGGCGCCACCTGCTCGCGGCACGTATCCGCCACCTGCTCAACGGCAACAGCCGCGCCGGCAGCAAGCGCAACATCATGGCCCATTACGATCTGGGCAACGAGTTCTACAGACTGTGGCTGGACGCCGGCATGAGTTACTCCAGCGCGCTCTATGGCGGTGAGGACGCGGTCGATCTCGAAACCGCGCAGATCGCCAAGTACCGTCGCATCCTGAGCCGATTGCAGGCACAACCCGGACAAAGCGTTCTGGAAATCGGCTGCGGCTGGGGCGGTCTGGCCGAGATGGCCGTGCGGCAGGGTCTGCAGGTGACCGGCCTGACGCTCTCGCCGGCGCAGCTCGAATGGGCACGCCAGCGCGTGCCAGAGGCCGACCTGCGGTTGCAGGACTACCGTGACACCCGTGAGCAGTATGACCACATCGTTTCGATCGAGATGTTCGAGGCCGTCGGCGAGCGCTGGTGGCCGACTTATTTCCGGACGCTCGCCAAGGCGCTCAAACCGGGCGGCCGCGCGGTGATCCAGAGCATCACCATCGGTGACGAGCTGTTTGCCGACTACCGCAAGGGTACCGACTTCATCCAGCAGTACATCTTCCCCGGCGGCATGCTGCCGTCGCCGTCG
>DIME01000022.1:0-7049 GCA_002425405.1 Candidatus Accumulibacter vicinus | reverse complement strand
GGTGAAGACTACGCGCGGACGCTGGCGGAATGGCGGCACGCCTTTGACCGGAACTGGCCGCGGATTGCGGCGCTCGGTTTCGACGAACCATTCCGCCGCCTCTGGCGCCTTTATCTGTGCTATTGCGAGGCCGGCTTCCTGGCCGGAAACATCGATGTCTTCCATTTCGAACTCACACATCGCTAGGCGCCGTTTCCTGCTCGCCCTCGCCGCCTGGCCGCTGGCCGGACTGGCGAGCAGCGGTCCGGAAACCCTGACCGCCGGCTTCAAGCGCTGGGGCAGCGGCGAGTTCCGCCGTTTTGGTTTCCTCATCTACGAGGCAACCCTGTGGGCCGCCGGCGAAGATCCCGTGCGACCGCCGCTGGCCTTGAAACTGACGTATAAGCGCCAAATCGCCGGCCGTGACATCACCGAAGCCAGCGTCAAGGAAATCCGCAATCTGGGAGTCGCCAACGAAGCCCTTCTCAAGGTCTGGGGCGAACAGATGGGCAGGATCTTCCCTGACGTGCGCCCCGGCGATCACCTCATCGGCGTGCATCTGCAGGAAGGCGCGCGCTTCTTCCACAACGACCGCGATGTCGGCAAGATTGCCGACCCCGCTTTCGCACGCGCCTTCTTCGGCATCTGGCTGGATACGCGAACGAGCGCCCCCGAGTTGCGCGCGGCCTTGCTCAAGCGGCCGCTTGCCTGAGCTGATGGGCACCGAACGTATCCTCGCTTACGACCTGCTCGGTCTGCCGCTGGCTTTTGCGGCACTGCCGAGCCGCGCTTCGTCATCACCGGGCAGGTGGTTGCTGAAAACGGCGCGATGCTGATCTGGGAGTTCTTCTACCAAGAGGTGCGCATGCGATGCCAGGAGCCAGACCTGGCCGGATGGTGGCGTGCCAGGCGCTTGCGGCAACACCCAGCGCTGACGCTTGGCGTAAAATGGCCGGATCATGAGTGCGAATCACCTTCCCGACTACGCTGGTGGCAGCATCGTCAATCTGGTGCAGAGCATCGCCACAGCCTGCGGCAGCACCAGCAGTCCATATCCACCGCTACCGGCGTTGTCGGCGGCGCAACTGGGCCGGGCGCGGCATATCGTACTGCTGGTCATCGATGGGCTGGGGCAACGGACGCTGGCCAGACACGCCAGCAGCCCGCATCTGCAACACCACCTGCTCGGCAGCATGACTTCGGTCTTTCCGTCGACCACTGCCAGCGCCATCACCACCTTCATGACCGGCCTCGCGCCGGCGCAGCACGGTCTCACCGGTTGGCACATGCATCTGGACGAGATCGACCAGACCCTGGCAATCCTGCCGCTGACACCCCGATTGGGGCCGCCCCGACTGTCGCCGGCCGCTCTGCCGTCGCGCCTGTTCGAGCATCCGTCGCTGTTTCAGAGGCTGGATCGCGAGTCCTGGGTGGTAACGCCACAGAGCATCGTCGACAGCCCCTTCAACGCCTGGCACTCGCGTGCTGCGCAGACCCGTGCCTACCACTCGGTCGCCGAGATGTTTGCCTGTCTGGGCGAACTTCTGCAGGAAACGACCCGCTCGCGCTATGTCTATGCCTACTACCCCGACCTCGACAGCTGTTCGCATCATTACGGCACCGACAGCCGCCAGGCACAACAGACACTGAGCACGGTTGACACCCTGTTCGGTGAGTTGCTGCACAAGCTGCGCGGCAGCAATACCTGGGTGCTGCTCACCGCCGACCATGGTTTCATTGATTCTCCCCATCGCCGAGTCATCAGTCTCGACGACCATCCACAGCTCGCCGCACTGCTGCTCCGGCCCTTGTGCGGTGAGCGCCGGGTCGCCTATTGCTACGTCGCCGCGGCCAATCGGCCGGCTTTCGAAGACTATGTGCGCCGCCATCTGGCCCGCGCTGCCCACCTCTACGCCAGCGACCGACTGATTGCAGGCGGATGGTTCGGTCCTCCCCCCTACCATCCGCGCCTCGCATCCCGAATCGGTGACTACACCCTGGTGATGAAGGACAACTGGACGATCAAGGACTGGCTGCCGGGAGAAAAGCATTTTGCAATGCTCGGCGTACATGGCGGCATCAGCAGCAGCGAAATGCGCGTTCCGCTGATCGCGCTGCTGGCCTGACGGTCATGACTTTCCTATTAACTGCCGGGATCAGCGGTTTGCTCCGCGCCCACTTTTTCTCGAGGAGTCCCACCATGGCCAACGACCATGCCAAAACCGCACACACCGATCGCCTGATTGCCGACGCCATCCGCAACCGCCTTGGCCGTGAGGCGGGCTATCGCGAACAGGCCCTGAAAATCTACCCATGGATCTGTGGTCGCTGCGCCCGTGAATTCACACACCAGAATCTGCGCGAACTCACCGTTCACCACCGCGACCACAATCACGACAACAACCCTAGTGACGGCAGCAACTGGGAGCTGTTATGCCTCTACTGCCACGATAACGAACACGCCAGGGAACTCGACGCAGCCGCGGCCCGCCAGTCTGGCATCGCTTCGCTTGGCGCGACGGCCAGAGCGCCGGCGACAGCGCAGCCATTCGCGAACCTGAAGGAACTCCTGAAAAGCCGCTGATCCTGCCTCGCGAAGGAAGCTTGGACAAGCGCCGAATATCGTTTGATCGAGCAGGTCTGCGCGACTCACCCCCTGGATCGTTTTCAGGCAGAATCCGATTGCTGGCTGGCCCCATGACGCCTGGCAATCCTGCCAGACCGCTCGGCCACCTCGTCGTGCACAGCGTATGTGAGAGCAAGACAAGTGAGTAATCAAGACTGCTTCCGTATCCTAGAGGACATCGCCCGCGACCTTTCGGACGATGTCGTTTCTTTTCCGACTTTCCTCGATATCACCTTTCAGGTACGAACCGCGCTCAGAAAACCCGATTTGACCATCAACCATCTGGGTACGCTGATCAGCGCCGAGCCCCTGATGAGCACCAAGATCATCCGTTTGGCCAATTCGGTGGCGATGAACCCCTCTGGAAGGGCCATCGTCGACGTCAATCGTGCGATTTCGCGAATTGGCATGGAGGCAGTGCGCAGCGTTTCCTTTGCCGTGGCCATGGAGCAACTTCTCAACTCCAAGAAGATGGCCCCATTCGCAGCGCTGTCGCGGCGCCTTTGGGAACACACCATGCAGGTCGCCGCGCTGGCACGCGTCCTGGCACGTCGCTTGACCCAGGTCAGTCCCGACGAGGCCATGTTTGCCGGCCTGGTGCATGACCTCGGCGTGTTCTACCTGCTCTCGCGGGCAGTAAATTTCCCTGCCCTGGTCGGCGACCCAGCTGAACTGCATGCGCTGCTGGTCGATTGGCATGACAGTATCGGGCACGCGCTGCTGGCTGCGATGGGGATGCCGGAAGAGCTGCTGGTGGTGGTACAGGAGCACGAACAGGATCGAACGATCGTGACCCTGAAAACGCTGGGCGACGTGCTGTTCGTCGCCAACAAGCTGGCCAATCTGCAGCATGGATGGCGGGACAGCCTGTTTTGCGTTCCGCTGGACCCTGCCAGGCTGTTGCAGCTATTTGACGCCCAGGCGCTCGGCGCCCTGCTTGCCGAATCCGCAGAAGACCTGGCCTCGCTGAAAAGCGCTCTTGGCTCCTGAAGTCGCCGACCGGCGCCGCCCGAACCACAGCGCAATCGATGACTGCCCGTGCGTACTACAGTTGCCGGATCTTGGCGAGCAAGCCGGTCGTCGATGTCTGGTGAATGAACGGCAAGGAGCGCACGCAACCGCCCCAGCCGTGCACTTCCTCATTGCCGACGATTCTTTCGAGCGGCCAGTCGCCACCCTTGACGAGAATATCGGGTCGGCAATCGAGAATGCGCTGCAATGGCGTATCTTCCTCAAACCAAGTCACCAGAGTGACCGATTCGAGAGCGGCGATGACTGCCAGACGATCGCGCAAGGGATTGACCGGACGGTCATCGCCTTTGCCAAGACGTTTGACCGACGCATCCGAGTTCAGCGCAACAACCAGCGCCGCGCCGAGTGCGCGGGCTTCGGCGAGGAGGCTGACATGGCCACGGTGCAGCAGATCGAAGCAGCCGTTGGTGAACACCAGCGGACGCGGCACGCTGTCTATGCGCTCGGCAAATTCGCCGGGGGCAACGATCTTGCTTTCGAATGCCGGCAGGCGGGTCGATGGTTGAGGCATTGGATTGGGCATCCGTCACTCCGCAAAAGCGCCCATCGTACAGCCTTTCGAAATCCGGCGTCGCCGATCCACCCGATCATTGGGCGCACGAATCCATCCTTTTTCGGTATCGTGCGCTATTCGGGACTCGCCACAGGGGCCGCTACATGCACCATCGCTACCCACTGCACATCCATATTTCGACGCTGTTTCTGGCGCTGATACTTCTCGTTTGCGGCGTTCTCGGCGGCATCGGCTACCAACTCAGCAGCAAGCTGCTGGAAGAATCCGCTGCCGACCTGACGGCACGCATCAGCCGTGCAGCACTGCTCGAGATGCGGCGCATCATCGAACCGGCGGAGGTGGCTACTCGCCTGTTGAGCCTGCAGCGTGTGACCAGCGCGACCTCGCTCAAGGAGCGTCTCGACAGCCTGGAGTTCATGCGCCAGGCGCTCGACAGTTCGCCGGCGCTGTCTTCGCTCTACGTCGGTTACGACAATGGCGACTTCTTCCTGGTTGGACGTGTTGGCCATGGCAGCGCGAGCGAGGCCGCGCGAGCGCCGGCCGGCGCGAACTACGTCGTGCAGAGCATCGAGCGGGTCGGGGCCGCACCGCGCGGTCGTTTTATCTATCTTGACGCAGCCCTGCAGACCCTGCGCGACGACGATCGTCCGGACTACGCCGCGGCCTATGATCCGCGTGACCGGATCTGGTATACCGAAGGACAGGCCTCCCCGACGCAGGTCAAGACGCCTCCGTACCTCTTTTTCTCGAGCCGGCGGGTCGGCACGACACTGGCCAGTCGCGCCGGTGGCGGACGATCCGTGGTCGGTGCAGACATTCTGCTCGATACGCTCGGCAAGTCACTGGCCGGACAAAAGGTGACCCCGGGAAGCGAGATGGTGCTCGTCAACGCTCAGGGCTACGTACTGGCCCACGAGGATGTTTCGCGAATGGTGCTGGCCTCGCCGGAAAGCGACGGTAAGCCGTCGTTGGCGAGAATCGACGAGCTGGCGGTGCCGGTGCTGGTACCGCTCCTGGCCGTCGTGAGGCAGATGCAGGGTCAGGAGGCTGCCTATGCCCTTGGCGTCAAGGTGGGTGGCAACGAGTGGAGAGTCTCGGTTAATCGCCTCATGCTCGAAGGAGTGCCGCCGCTCTACCTGGTCACTGCTATCCCGGAAAACGAGCTGATGGCTGGGGCACTGCAAGTGATACGTCAATCGGCGGCGGCCACGCTGCTCGTTCTGCTGTTGTCGATTCCGCTCACTTGGCTGCTGGCGCAGAGCATTTCGCAGTCGCTGCGCCGCCTGGCCAGCGAAGCCGAGGCGATCCGCCATTTCGAATTTTCTCGGCCGATCGTCCTGGAATCTTCGATCAAGGAAGTCACCGAGCTTGCTTTGACCATGGACGGGATGAAGAGAACCATCCATCGCTTTCTGGACATCAACCAGACTGTCGCCGCCGAGCAGAACTTCGACCGCTTGCTGCCGCGCCTGCTCGCCGATACGCTCTCGGCCTCGGGGACGCGGGCCGGTGTGCTTTACCTGGCCGAAGCCAGTCAGCTCAACCCGGCCGTGGCACTCGACGACAACGGTTCGGTGCTGGCCGGCGAATTGCCCTCGCTCGACGTCGCGCACGCCGGCCCGTTGCTCGGCGCTGCATTGGCCGAAGGCATCGCCCGTGCCGGCCGGCTACAGCCCGAAGACCTTGATAGCCTGGGCTACCGGGGGTTGGCGACTGCGAACCTGGCCCAGACGAGCCACGCCATGGCCGTTCCGCTGTGCAACCGCAAGAACGAGCTGGTCGGGGCAATGATTCTGCTCAGCGAGACGGAAACCGACAGCCACCGCCTGAGCTTTGTCAAGGCACTTTCCGGGTCGGCAGCCGTGTCACTTGAAAGCAAGGCACTGATCAAGGCGCAGAAGGATCTGTTCGAAGCGTTCATCCAACTGATCGCGGCGGCAATTGACGCCAAGAGTCCCTATACTGGCGGTCACTGCGCACGCGTTCCGGAACTGACCAAGATGCTGGCACACGCAGCGTGCGCTGCCCGTTGTGGTCCCTACCAGGACTTTCAGTTATCCGAGGATGATTGGGAAGTATTGCACGTGGCCGCCTGGCTGCATGACTGCGGCAAAGTGACGACGCCCGAATACGTGGTGGACAAGGCCACGAAGCTGGAAACCATCCATGACCGCATTCACGAAGTACGGATGCGCTTTGAAGTACTCAAACGTGATGCGGAAATCAGCAGCCTGCAGGCCATGGCCGCCGGCAAGGACGCCGAGACGGTGCGCTGCCAGCTGGCCGCCGAACTACAGCAGCTCGACGAAGACTTCGCCTTCGTTGCCCGATGCAACGAAGGCGGCGAATTCATGGCGCCGGAAAGCATCGATCGCCTGCAGGCGATCGCCGCGCGCACCTGGCTGCGCACACTCGATGACCGCATCGGCATCTCGCACGAAGAGAAGCTGCGCAAGGCGCGCACACCTTGCTCGGCACTGCCCGTTGCCGAAGCGTTGCTCGCCGACAAGCCAGAGCACCTCATCGCCAGGCAGGCGCAGGATCGCATGCCGGAAAACAACCGCTGGGGATTTCGCATGCAGGTCCCGCCGCTGCTATACAACCGGGGCGAACTCTACAACCTTTCTGTCGCACGTGGCACCCTATCGACAGAGGAACGCTACAAGATCAACGAGCATATCGTGCAGACGCTGGTCATGCTGTCGCAACTGCCTTTCCCGAGACACCTCCGGCAAGTGCCGGAAATTGCCGGTGGGCACCACGAGAAGATGGATGGCAGCGGCTATCCGCGGCAACTCAGGCGCGAACAAATGAGTCCGCTGGCAAGAATGATGGCCATCGCCGACATTTTCGAAGCCTTGACAGCGGTCGACCGACCCTACAAGAAGGGCAAGACGC